>CACXEL010000032.1 GCA_902766655.1 uncultured Lachnospiraceae bacterium
AACCTTGCCGTGCCGTTGGTGGGCAGGACGTGGTTGGGACCCGCGAAGTAGTCTCCCAGAGGCTCGGAGGAATAGTCACCGATGAAGATGGCGCCGGCGTTGCGGATCCTGGGCATCAGGAGGAAGGGATCCTTCGTCACAATCTCCATGTGCTCGGAGGCGATCTCATTCACGGCGCGGATGGCGTCATCCATGGTGTCGGCCACCAGGATCCGGCCAAAGTTGTCCAGAGACTTCTCGATGATGGCCTTGCGCTCCAGCTTTGCGACAAATCCCGCGACCTCCCGGTCCACCGCCTCGGCCACCTCCATGGAGGTGGTCACCAGAATGGCGGAGGCCAGCTCGTCGTGCTCGGCCTGGGACAGAAGGTCCGCCGCTACATAGCGGGGATTGGCCGTCTCGTCGGCCAGGACCAGGACCTCGGAGGGCCCGGCCACGGAGTCGATGGAGACGTGGCCGTAGACGGCCTTCTTGGCCAGGGCCACGAAAATGTTGCCCGGCCCGGTGATCTTGTCCACCTTGGGCAGACTCTCCGTGCCGTAGGCCATGGCCGCGATGGCCTGGGCGCCGCCGACCTTGTAGATGGTGCCGACGCCCGCTTCCCGGGCCGCCACCAGCGTGGTGGGCGTCACCTTGCCGTCCCTGCCGGGCGGGGTGCACATGACGATGTCGGGCACGCCGGCCACCTGGGCGGGAATCACGTTCATGAGGACCGAGGACGGGTAGGCGGCCTTGCCGCCCGGCACGTAGACGCCGACCCGGGCCAGGGGATCCACCCGCTGCCCGAGGATCATGCCGTTCTCATCGGTCATGAACCAGCTGTTCTGCTTCTGGTGCTCGTGGAAGGTCCGGATCCTTTTGATGGCCCGGCGGATCACGCCGATGAGCTCCGGATCGACCTTGGCGTAGGCCTCCTTCGCCTCCTCCTCAGAGACGACCAGGGTCTCGGGCGTCAGCTCCGCCTTGTCGAAACGCCTGGTATATTCAAAGACAGCCTCGTCGCCCCTGGCCTTCACGTTTGCGATGATATCGGCCACGGCCGCCTCCTGGGCGGGATAGCTGTCCGTGCTGCGCCGGAGCATGTTGGCCTGGATCTGTCCGAAGGACTCCTGTGTGAGTTTCAGTATTTCCATAATAATCGTTCTCCCCGGACGGACCCGCGGTCCGCCCTGATGCGCGGAAAGGACAGGAAAGTGTCCTGTAACCACTTATTCTCTCTGCCGGTGTAAAGATAATAGCTTTCCCGGCCTGTCTTTTCTTTACCGGAGGGCTGCCGCCTTCTCCGCCGCTTCCCGGGCCAGCTCCGCCTTGAGGAGGCGGATGATCTCGGAAATGCGTTCATTCTCCATCTTCATGCTGACCTGGTTGACCACCATGCGGGCGGACAGGGGGCAGACCTCCTCGAGGACGCCCAGTCCGTTCTCCCGGAGGGTGGCGCCGGTCTCGACGATATCCACGATCACCTCGGCCAGGCCCACGATGGGGGCCAGCTCGATGGAGCCGTTCAGCTTGATGATCTCCACCGTCTGGTGCTTTTTGTTGAGGAAGTAGTCCTTGGCTATGTTGGGGTACTTGGTCGCGACCCGAATCTGGTCGCCGCTCTCCAGGTACTTCCGTGTGCTCTCGGGACCGCAGACGCACATGCGGCACCTGCCGTATCCCAGGTCCAGGACCTCATAGAGCTTGAGGCGCTCCTCCATGATGGTGTCCCTGCCCACGATGCCGATGTCCGCGGCGCCATAGTATACGTAGGTGGGGACGTCAGGGCCTTTGGCCAGGAAGAACTGGAGCCCCAGGTCCTCATTCTTGAAGATCAGCTTTCTCGAATCCTCCACCCTGGTGCCGTCCGCCGTGATCCCGACCCGCTCGAAGAGGTCCAGGGTCTTTTTGGCCAGGCGGCCCTTGGTGAGGGCTATGGTAATTGGTCTCATTTCAAAACTCCTGAAAATGCAGTCACATCTGCCGGATCCCCTGCCGGTTCAGCGCGTTCATCAGCTGGTCCAGATAAAGGCCCATGCCCACGGCCGGATAGTCGCGGCCGAAGTTGCCGAGCAGGTTGTCGTACCGGCCGCCCTTGGCCACGGGCTCGCCGACGCCGTAGGTGAAGGCCGAGAAAATGATGCCCGTGTAGTAGCGGTACTTGCTCAGCAGGCCGAAATCGTAGGACACGTACCTGTCAAGCCCCTTCGCCGCCAGCAGTTCGTTGATCCTGCCGAGGCGGGCGATGGCGGCGGCAGTCCTTCCGTTGCCCGAAAAAGCCGATGCCTCCCTGAGGACCTCCCCACCCCCGAAGAGCTGGGGCAGACGGACCAGGGCCGCTTTGATATCCGGATCCATCTCCTTCTCGTCGAGGAGCTCCTCGA
>CACXEL010000033.1 GCA_902766655.1 uncultured Lachnospiraceae bacterium
CGTCCCTGATTCTCAAAATCCCTCCTTCTCCAGCACTTTGACCAGCGCCTCGAGGCCTTCGCGGTCAGCCTCGGAGAAGCGGGCAGGGACCGGGCTGTCGATGTCCAGCACGCCGACGACCTTCCCGCCGCTGTGGATCGGGACGACGATCTCCGACCGGGAGGCGGAGTCGCAGGCGATGTGCCCGGGAAATGCATGCACGTCCGGCACCAGCTGCGTCTCATCGAGGGCCGCGGCGGTGCCGCAGACGCCCTTGCCGAAGGGAATCTCCACGCAGGCGATGTTGCCCTGGAAGGGGCCGAGCACCAGGAGCTCACCCTCCGCCAGGTAGAAGCCGGCCCAGTTGAGGTCCTCGAGGGAGGTGTAAATCAGGGCAGAAATGTTGGCCAGGTTGGCCGTGAGGTGCGGCACGCCGCGGACGAGCTCGGCGGCCTGGGCGATGAGGAGTGGGTAGTCGGGGTGGTTCATAATAATATACCTCCGTGGGGGAGATTTTTGAGAGTCAGGGACGGACCTTTTTTCTTAAAATCGGAGAATTTTGAGAAAAAAGGTCCGTCCCTGATTCTCAAAAATCTCAAAGCGGGAAAGAGGACGGTTCTTTTTCCCAGTCCATCACAGTGCGTAGAACCTGCGGGTGCGCTCGTCGATGAACCGGTCCTCCGTGACCGTGAAGCCGCCCGTGAGCCGGATGTCGTCCGAGGATGCACCGATGAGGACCGAGAAGCGGCCCTTCTCAATCTTCCACCGCATGTCCTCGTCCAGGAAGGCCATCTGCGAGGGCGAGACCTGGAAGGTCACGGTCTTCTTCTCCCCGGCCCTGAGGGGCACGCGGCAGAAGCCGGCCAGTTCCATCACGGGCCGCACCACGGACGCGTGCTCGTCCGCCAGGTAGAGCTGGACGATCTCCGTCCCCTCTCTCTCGCCGGTGTTGGCCACCGTGAAGGAGACGGTGAGTTCTTCCTCCGGGGAAATGCAGTCATTTCCCAGGACCAGATCGCTGTACGCAAACGACGTGTAGGACAGGCCATGCCCGAAATGATACCTTGGATGGTGCGGTCTGTCAACATAATCCGGAAAACCGATGGACATGGCCTGGTGCCAGCAGCTGCCGTTTTCGTGGCTGTAGACCACCGGGACCTGGCCGGCATTGCAGGCAACGCTGACAGGAAGCTTGCCGGAAGGATTGATGTCGCCGGCCAGGACGCCGGTGACGGCCTCCGCGCCGTAGGAGGCGGGGCAGAAGGCCTCGACGATGGCGCCCAGGCACTCGTCCGCCGCATCGGACGAGATCGGCCTGCCTCCGAAATGAACGCCGACCATCTTCTTCCCCATGGCGGCGAGCTTCCGGATCAGGCTGTCCTGGCAGGTGGGCAGGTTGATATCCGTGGAGTCGATGCCCTCGCCCATGGTGGCGATGGAGCCGGTCCCGTATTTCCCGCCCAGGGTCAGGACCACGAGGTCCGCGTCGGAGGCGGCCGCCAGGGCTTCCTCAAAGTCCTCCTCCGAGGCGCCGGCGATTGGATAGCCCTTGGCCCAGGTGAAAATGACACCCGGGAACCGTTTTTTCAGGGCATCCAGCAGAGTCGGGCAGCCGGGATCGATCCAGGTGAGCACGCTGTCGAAATGGTCTCCGTCGTCCTTCTGGACCTTGGTGCCGGGGATCAGGCTATCCTCTGCCAGGGCTTCATTTCCGGAGCCGACGCCGGCCATGGTGTTGCGGGCGGCCCGGGTGGACTCCATCATGCTGAGGTGGGTGTAGCCGCCGAAGTAGAACCGGGCGTTCCCCGCGTGGGGGCCGATGACGGCGATCTTTTTGAGGCCGGCAGACGGGGAAAGGGGGAGGAGGTTGTCATTTTTCAGGAGGACGATGGATTCCTCGGCCGCGCGCTTCGCAGCGCCGGACTGCTTCTCCGCGGCAATCGCCTCCTCAAGCAGCGCAAGGTCGCCGAAGGGGTGCTCGAAGAGTCCCATCCGGAACTTCTCCTCCAGGATGCGGAGGACGGCGGCGTCCAGGACCGCCATGTCGATCTCGCCGTCGGCGAAGCGGCGCTCCAGCTCGTCGTCGTAGGCGAGCGGGGAGGGGAGCTCCACGTCCATGCCGGCCCGGAGGCATTTCTCACCGGCGTCGGCGTAGCACTCGCCCACCTTCTTCACATCGAAGACCTGGGAGACGGCGCTGTAGTCGGAGACGGTGACGCCGGTGAAGCCCATTTTTTCGCGGAGGATCTCCGTCAGGTACCGCCTCGAGGCGGAAAAGGGGATCCCGTCCATGACGTTGTAGCATGGCATGACGCCCTTGAGGTCCGCCTCCGTGATGGCGGCCTGGAAGCTTTTGCCGTAGACCTCCCGGAGCTCCCGCTCGCCGATGGAGGAGCCGCCGCCGTGGATGCCGCCTCTCGAGGAATGAAAACCGAAAAAGTGCTTGGCCGTTGCGGCTGCGCGGCGGCCGCCGGCCGTCACTTTCTGAATCCCCTTCGTGTAGGCGGAGCCGAGGGCGGCAGCCAGCGTCGGGTCCTCACCGTAGCTCTCGCCGCAGCGGCCCATTCTGGGGTCCCGGGCGACGTCGAGGACGGGGGCCAGGATCTGGGTGATGCCGGCGGAGAGCTCGATGCGGGCTACATTTTCCGCGATCTCCTCCTCCAGGGCCGGGTCGAAGGAGGCGCCGCGGCTCACGCCGGTCGGATAATTGGCGGTCCCCTGGAAATAAGCCCCGTTCACGCCCTCCATGTGGATGGCAGCGGGGATGGCGTGGGGGCTCTCCCGGAGGACCAGCTCCTGCATGCCGCGGAGCCAGTCGACGGCCTCCTCCCGGGTGGTCTCCGTCATCTGGACCCGGAGGGCGCTGATCTGGCCGATGCCGCGGCCGGGGACCCAGTCGTCCGTGCCGTCGCCGGGGACGCCGAAGGGGAAAATGCCGCGGATCTGGGCCATTTTTTCGGAGAGGGACATTTTGGAGAGCAGATCTTTTGCGCGCTCGGCGGGTGTCAATGCGGTGTCGAGGTATCTGTCCATGTCAGGTTCCTTTCTTTGTGTGAGGGGGGTTTTGAGAGGCAGGGACGGTCCTTTTTTCTCAAAATCGGAGCATTTTGAGAAAAAAGGACCGTC
>CACXEL010000034.1 GCA_902766655.1 uncultured Lachnospiraceae bacterium
ACCGGGAGGTGCTGGATGCGGATCATATCAGGCTACAGGGTGGAGATCCTGAAACTTCATAGACCTCTTGAGCGGACCCTGAGAGTGTGCAGGGAAGCTGTGGACTGGCTGCATCCGGTGATGGAGAGGGAGTGGGAAGCCCTTTCGATGATCGGGTCTGAGAAGCGGCGGTTCAACGCGGCGGAGAAACTGATCCATACGACATCGCGTAACAGAGCGAAGTATGCTTTTGACGCCGCGTTCCCAAAGATGCCGTCCTACCTGAGGCGGGCGGTGCTGCAGCATGTGCTCGGGGGGGTATCCTCAGCCCGGACACGTTCTGATGAAAGCACCCATGCCGGGAACCACTACATGCCGGTCTTCTATAAGGACAACATGTACCGGAAAGAAGAAGACCGTGTGTTCCTGAAGCTGTATGACGGAAAGGACTGGGTATGGCAGGAGGTCCGGCTGAAGAAGACGGACCTTGATTACATCCGGAAGTACTGGAGCGCCATAAAGGCGAAGTCACCGGTCCTGATCAGGAAGCACAGGAAGTACTTCCTGCAGTTTGCCTTCGAGGAGGAGGTAAAGCTGACCGAAAAAAGCGCCGCGGCACGGCGGATCTGCGCGGTGGACCTGGGGATCAACACGGACGCGGTATGCAGCATCATGGAATCGGACGGAACTGTCGCTGCAAGGAAGTTCATCAGCTTCGCGGCTGAAAAAGACCATCTGTACCATGTGCTGAACCGTATACGGAAGCATCAGCGCCTGCATGGAGCGCAGAGCGTAAGGGGGTTCTGGGCGTACGGAGTGCGGCTGAATGAGGAGCTTGCCAGAAAGACAGCGGGGGCGATCGCGGGGTTCGCGAAGGAGAACAGGGCGGATGTGATCGTGTTCGAGCATCTGGATATGCGCGGGAAGAAGATACGCGGAAAGAAGCGCCAGAGGCTCCATATGTGGAAGAAACAGTCCGTACAGGAGATCACGCAGCACCAGGCCCACAGGCTCGGGATACGGATCTCAAGGGTATGTGCATGGAATACAAGCGCGTATGCGTTCGACGGATCGGGAAAAGTGACAAGAGGGCCAGAGAACCATGCCCTGGCTGTGTTCCAGAACGGAAAGCAGTACAACTGTGACCTGTCGGCATCGTACAATATCGGTGCGAGATACTTTATAAGAGAATTACTAAAATCCGTTCCGGAGACGGAACGGTCTGTACTGGAGGCAAAAGTCCCTGCAGTGCAGCGCAGAACCTCATGTGTATACGCAGACCTTATAAAGCTGTCCGAAGTGATGACAGAAGCGGGAACAGCGTAGACATAGGCAGTCCTGCCGGCAGATACCGTTTCCGCGGTAAAGAATACCCGATAGGGATCTGAGCTGAGGAGAATGGCTGACTGCCGGGGGACCAGGTCCGGCTGCCTAAAGCAGCCTGCGGCGAATGCCGCATCAGGAAGCCCGTGACTTCAGTCATGGGAGGTTCACGGAACCTTGATCTTAGGGGGACCAGATATGATTTGCAGGAAATGTAACAACCAGATCGTGGACACAGCCCGATTCTGCCCCTTCTGCGGCGAGCCGGCCGCGAAAGCGCCGGCTCCGGCTCCGGAAAATGCAGACCAGGCCCGGGACACCGCCGCCCAGGCTGCAGCCGGTCAGCCCGCCCAGGCTGCAGCCGGTCAGTCCGCTCAGCCCGCGGCACGCCAGGCAGAGGCTCCGCAACCCCGCGGCGCGATGCCCGCGCAGTCCGCCCAGCCCGCCCGGGCCGGAACAGCCAGCATCTCAGAGCAGGCCATGCTCGATCGGATGGCCGCCCAGGCCGAGGCCGACAGTATGGCCATGGAGGCCGGACTCGATTTCAGCCCCGAACCGGAAACAGACTTCCCGCAGGCTGCTGCGCAGCGCGGAGCAGGCACGTCGGGCGGCACCCGCGTGAAGCCCGTATATGTTCTGGCCGGCGCGGTCGTCCTTTTCCTTCTCAGCTTTTTCGCGGCGGTCCTTTTCACCAGGGTGCTCCCGGGCAGGAGTGCCTCGGGCAGCTCCGCTGCGGCATCCGAGGGGACAAGAAGTGCAGGGAGCGCTGCGTCCGATGCCGGCTCGGCGGGCAATGGCTGGACCGCGGACGGAGAAGCCGGGGAGGCTGTCTCTTCCGGCGCCGCGGAAGCGGAATCCGCAGCTGCGGCTGTGTCCGGCGATGCCGCTTCCTCCGGGTCGACAGGCCTGGAGCAGACAGACGACGATTCCTACGCTGACGACGCGGCTGCCCTGGAGGCCGGTTCCTCCGGCGTGACCTCCTCGGACGGGACCGCCGGCGATCCTTACGCCGATGAATCCTACGCCGACGACGCGGCACGGGATGCCGAAGCGGAGGCGGTCGCCGCGGAGACCTCGCCCATCCCCGTCCTCAGAGTCGACCGCACCCACATCGAGGGCGCGAACGGCTACTGCGAGGAGGACTACGACCTGCTCGGGCTGGGAGACGGGACGGACGTCATTTTCCCGGGGCTCAGTGAGGCGCTGGCCGATTTCGGCATCCGGCGGGCCGGAGAGATCGAGGCGGAGTACAGCGATCTGGTGACCTATGCCGAGGATACCCAGCGGACGCTGAGCACCGGCATGTCCATCAGCCTGGCGAGGGCGGACGAGAGGCTGGTCAGCCTGATCTGCGGCTTCAGCGACTATTCCGGCGGCGCCCACGGGTATTACTACAACTTCGGGGCGGCCTTTGATGTGCAGACGGGCGAGCAGCTGGCCCTGACGGACCTCTGCACGGATATCGGGAGACTGGCATCCATCATCGCGGCCGACCTCTACGCGGAGGATGCCGCCCGCTTCACAAGCGGCGAGGACGCCCTGCGGCAGACGATTCTGGAGTCTTACCTGGAGTCGGCGGATTCCAGCTGCTGGGCCGTGATGCCGGAGGGGATCATGTTCTATTTCCCGCCCTATGGGATCTCCTTCTACGCCGCGGGGCAGCCCTACACGATGGTGAAATTTGCGGACTATCCGGAGATTTTCGACAGCTACTACTGCACGGCGCAGAGCGACTATGTGATCTACCTGCCCAACCGCGGCGGAGCCGGGGCCAAGATTGACCTCGACGGCGACGGCAGCATGGATGAGATTTCCTTCTACTTCTACTCCAAGGAGGTGGATTCCGTCTATTATTATCAGGACATTCACCTTTACCTGAACGAGGTGGAGTATACGGAGAGCACGCCCGTCTTCCGGGATGCCAACTACGCGCTGGCGCGGGTCGGCGGGCGGACCTTCTTCCTGGTCTCCACCGACAACCTGGATGACACGGCATCCACCTACGTCTTTGACCTGACCGGCGGCACGGCGGTCTGCACGGATGTTGAAAATGAGAGCATTTTCGACGGTTCCGCCGCCCACACCGACTACGGAACGGCCACGGCCCTCCAGTCCGTGCGGCCCGACAGGATCCTCCTGGGCGGCGACGGGGCCGAGGCCTACGCGCTCACGGCGGACGGGATGCTCGAGCCGGTCAGCTGAGTCGTCCGGGAATGCCGAAATGGGGACGGACCATTTTCCCGGGAAAATGATCCGTCCCCATTCATACTCTTTAGGAGAAGACAAAAATGAGAACAATCCTGAACAGAACGATGCCGTTCCTCCTGGCCGCCCTCCTCACCTTCTGCCTGGCCGCCTGCGGCAAGGACAAAACCACCGAAGAACCCGCCGCGCCGGAGACCGGCCGCGGCTCCTGGATGCGGGAAGGCAATTTCCAGGATGAAAATGACAACCTCCTCGCCGTGGTCTACGGGAAGGTCGATTATGAGACCGGCTGGTATGTGATCTGCATGTTCGACGAAGACACCTATGCAGGCCTGGTCCGGGTGGAAAAGAAAAAACTCTCCGGCACCATTCCCGGCGAGGAGGCGGGGGAAATCACCGTCGAGCTGACCGAGGAAGGAGAGGACGGAGTGAAGCTGACCGTCGAGGGCGGGGAGGAGTACCATTTTACCCCGATGAGGGGGATTCCGGAGATCACCGTCCACATTGACATCGACGGCGTCGGGAAGGTCAACTACGCCGAGAGCGACCAGCTGATCGAGTTCGACGACTACCCCTACGAATACACCGTGATCGAGCTGGACGAGCCGGCCACCTACGTGCTGAGCGCCCAGGAGACGGACCCGGAGTGGAAGTTCGTCAAATGGACCCGGAACGACGAGGACCTCACGACGGAGAAGACCTTTATTGTGGACCTCACCGAGGACGAGGTCTTCGTGGCGGTCTTTGAGTATGTGCCGGAGGAATGAAGCTGGGACGGAGGGACGGACCTTTTTCCCAAACTGGGACTGGGGGACGGACCTTTTTGGGAAAAAGGTCCGTCCCCCA
>CACXEL010000035.1 GCA_902766655.1 uncultured Lachnospiraceae bacterium
ATGAATCCTGCCTATGTGAATGCCCCCTTCTACACCAACCACGACATGGCCAGGAGCGCCGGCTACTACGCCTACGACGACGGCTCCCGGACCAAGCTGGCCGGTGCCCTGAACCTCCTGCAGACGGGCAATGCGTTCATCTACTACGGTGAGGAGCTGGGTATGAAAGGCGCCGGCATCGACGAGAACAAGCGGGCGCCCATGTACTGGACGGAGGAAGGTCTGGACGGAGGAAAATATGCCGCCCTGATGACGGCCGGTCCCGCGAATATGGAGTCCTTTGCCATGAAGTTCCCCTCCCTGGCCGGGCAGACTTCCGATCCGGAGTCCGTTCTCACCTACTACCGGACGGCGGTCCGGATCCGGGAGAGCTTTCCCGTGATCGCCCGAGGGAAGACGACCGTACTGGACCTTTCCGACGGGAGCTGCTGTGCATTCACGAGGACCGATGAGGAGGGCAGCCTGGACCCGGTCCTGGTGGCCATCAACACCTCTGAGGAGTCTCAATGGGTGCAGCTTGGCAGCTACAGTCAGGAGTATCCTGAGATCCTGGCAGTCCTGACCGTCTCGGACAGCCAACTGGTCTCCATGAACGGCGGCAGCCTCGTCCTTCCGCCCTTTGGCATCGCGATACTGGGAAAATGAAGACCTGCCGGGTACAGCCAGCCGGCCCACAAGCGAAAGCAGTGACAAGATGAAGAGAAGAAGTCCGCTTGTTTGGAAGAGATACTATGAAGCCCACATGAACGACCCCGCCTATCACTATGACGGACCGCTGGGCGCGGAGCTTACAGAGGACGGCCGGACCGTCTTCCGGCTCTGGAGCCCGGTGGCCAGGTGGGTCAAGGTCCTCCTCTATCGGTCGGACACTACGGACGAGATCTTCCGGATCTGTCCCATGGCCCGGACGGAGGAAGGTGTCTGGGAGTGCGAATTTCCGACGCTCCTCGTGAACGTGTATTACCAATTTGAGGTGAACGTGGATGGGGAGACTTACGTCACCGGCGATCCCCAGGCCAAGGCCTGCGGGGCCAACAGCGCCCGGAGCATGGTGGTGGACCTTTCCACGACGGATCCAGAGGGCTGGGACCGGGACAAGGCGCCTGCCCGGGGTACGGAGGACATTATCTACGAGGTACACGTCAAGGAATTCTCCTGGGACAGCGCGGGCGGCTTCCCCGAGGAGTGGCGCGGCAAATACATGGCCTTCACCTGCCCGAACACATCCCTGAACGGGGAGGGCCGGGTACCGACCGGCGTGGCCTACCTCAAATGGCTGGGTGTGACCCACATCCAGCTCATGCCGGTCTTCGACTACGGCTCGGTAAACGAGACCGGGCGGCAGGAGGCCTTCAACTGGGGATATGACCCTGTCAACTACAACGTTCCCGAGGGATCCTACGCCACGGATCCCCACGACGGCAACGTCCGGATCCGGGAGCTCAAGTCGGCCGTTATGGCCCTCCACAAGGCCGGCTTCCGGGTGATCATGGACGTTGTCTACAACCATAGCTTCAGTCTCGACGGGCCACTCCAGTGGACGGTGCCCTGGTACTTCTACCGGGTCACCGAGGATGGTGGCATTTCCAACGGGTCGGCCTGCGGGAATGACACCGCTTCCGAGAGATATATGTGCGGGCGGTTCATCCTCGAATCGGTCCTTTACTGGGCGGAGGAGTACCACATGGACGGCTTCCGCTTCGACCTGATGGGGCTGCACGACGTGGGACTCATGAACCGGATCCGGCTGTCCCTCAACGAGTGGTTCGGGCCGGGCGAGAAGCTCATCTACGGCGAGCCCTGGCGGGCAGGCGATACAGCTTTTGAAAATCAGGCCATTTCCGCCGACAAGGGTCACGTCCTGGATTTGGCGCCAGGGATTGGCATCTTCTGCGACGACACCCGGGACGCGCTCAAGGGCTCCGTCTTCGAAGCGGCGGACACCGGATACGTGAACGGAAAGCCGGGCATGGAGCAGGAGATCGCCAGGGGCGTGCGCGCCTGGTCCGGCGCGGCGGAGGGCGGCAGCCGCCTCTACGCGGACAATCCCGACCGGATCATCACCTACGTGACCGCCCATGACAACCACACGCTCTGGGACAAGCTCAAGGTGACGACCAAGGAGCGGTCCCTGAGAGTGCGGCAGAACCGCCTGGCGGCGGCCATCTGCCTGACTTCCCAGGGAAGGCCCTTCATGCTCTCGGGCGAGGAGTTCCTCAGGACCAAGAACGGGATCGACAATGCCTACCGGTCGCCCATCGCCATCAACCGGCTGGACTGGCAGCGGGCTTACGCTGAGCGGGACATGGCCGATTACTACAGGGGGCTCATCGCTCTCAGGAAGCGCCTGCCGGCCTTCTATGACAAGTCCGATGCGGCGCCGGGCAGGATCCATCTGGTGGAGACTGACCGGGGCATCGTCTGTTTCCTGGCCGACAACCGGGGAGGCGAAGGACCCTGGCCGGAGCTCCTGGTCATCTATAACGCCAACGATCATCCGGTCAGCGATACCATACCCGAAGGCCGCTGGCAGGTCCTGGCCGATGGGACGGACAGCTGGCGGTGGAAGGGGCAGGGGACAGAGCGGCGTATGGAGTGCGCAACCCTCACGGTCGCCCCGGTCAGCGCAATGGTCCTCGGGCGTGTGCCGGAGTGAGGCGGAAACTGTTCAAATAAGCAAAAAAAGTGCAGCCACGCGGAGGAGGTTTTTCATCCGTGAAGGCTGCGCTTTTTTATATCGGGATACAGGGGAAACAGAGGCTGCTTCGGGTCAGAACGCTGTCATCTGAGGACGTAATGGATATTGAGCTTGTTCTCTGTGGCGGTCACTTTCCCGTAGCCGCCGCAGATCATGGGCATGGAGGGCGGCAGGTGCCCCAGGTCCACGTCCATGATGACAGGCACGCCGAGACTGCCGAGGATGTCGGTCACGGCCCGGTACTGGTCCAGGTCCATGATGTCCTCGTGGTAGTGCTGGGGCCGGCCGATCAGGAAGCCGCGGGCGGTGTCGAACCAGCCGGCATTCTTCATCTGCCAGAGGGCCCGGCGGATGGAGAAGACATTCAGGTCGCAGGCCTCCAGGTACCAGACGACACCGTCGCGGGCATAGGTCTCGTTGAATTCCTTCACCTTGTCAAAGCGGGTGCCTATGAGGGTGGCGAGGCAGTCCATGCAGCCGCCCAGGAGGCGGCCTTCAAAGAAGGCGGTGCGTTCATTTTCCGGATAGTAGCGGTAGACCGTGGGGACAGTGGCGTTGATGGGCGCGAGCGGGTTCTCCTCGTCCTTAAGGCTCTCGATCTCCCAGGCCGGGTAGGTCGAGATGTCATGGATATCGCCGGTCAGAAGGTCCAGGGCATCCTGCACAACGGGATGCCAGGGCTCCATGCCGAAGGCCGGGGCGCAGGGCCCGTAGATTGCGGCGGTATTCAGGAGAGTGGCCGACAGGAAGGTGAAGTTGGTGTTGTCGGAGAAGCCCATGAACCACTTGGGCGGGGCATCCCGGAGGGTCTGCCAGTTGATAAAAGGCAGGATCTCGCACATGAGCTCGCCGCCCCCGCAGGAAATGACGGCATCGCTCCTGTCTGTGAGCATGGCCATGACCAGCTCGTCGGCGCATTTTTTGGGCGTGTTGGAAATGCCTGTTCCCTTGCCCAGGAAGCAGTTGGGCCCGAGAACGGTCCTGTAGCCAAGGCCTTCCAACCTGGTCAGGGCGTTCTCGAAGGCGGACTTGTAAGGCTCTATGCTGCAGCCGAAGGAGGGCGCCACGAAATGGATGCGCCCGCCGGCGGGAAGAAAATTCGGGTATCTCATCTTGTCTCCCTTCTGCCGCGGAGGCGGTCTCAGAGCTGTTTGCGGGTACACCGCATATCTTACCACAAGGATAACACAAAAGGCCGGCCAGGTCAAAATGTCGTGTATAATTGTCTGCTTTTCCTTGAATAGACTGAATAAATATGGGAGTGGGGGCAGGTAGTGCGCCCAAATAATACCTTGCATTTTCCCGCCGGAGAGGCGATAATAGGACCAGTGGTCTTTTGACAGAAATACCCCGGGCGGGACATTCCTATACCTGCGCCGGCGGGAGGAAAAAGAGAGGATGCTCATGAACGACAACAGGCAGAAGGGACCCGGAGACCGGAAGGCGCCGGGCAGGGACGGGGCGAAACAGTCCGTGTCCGGCAGGCCTGAGGGAAAGAAAAAGGTGCCGGACAAAAAC
>CACXEL010000036.1 GCA_902766655.1 uncultured Lachnospiraceae bacterium
TCTTCGATCAGCGTCCGCTTGCTGTTATGTGCGATGATGCCTACGTTCATGGTTCTCCTTTACCTTCTTGCAAAGCTTATTTCTATTATTTGCGAATATTATAGCAAAGTTCACCAATTACTGCAAGTATTTTTTGGGTATTTTCAGCGTTTTGCCAAACTGTCTGACAAGTTCCGCTTCCATCAATATTTCTTAGGATTGAAGATCCTCCTGTTCGGATGCGCCTCAGAGAATCACGGCGCCTTCATTTTCCGCCATATAGGCCCGGATCCTTCTCCTCAGACCTGTCATTTCGTCACCCAGAAGGGCAGGATCGTCATGAAGAATATCCGCCGCCATCCTGCCGGCCAGCGTCAGGACCCGGCGGTCACGCGAAACGTCCGCCAGCCGGAACATGGCCTCGCCGCTCTGCCGGATTCCCATGAGGTCACCCGGTCCTCTCAGCTCAAAGTCCTTCTCGGCGATCTCGAAGCCATTGTTGGACTTACTCAGGATATCCAGACGCTCCCGGATCTCCTCCGATGACTGCCCGGCCAGGAAAATACAGTAGGACTGGGCATCTCCGCGCCCTACCCGGCCCCGAAGCTGATGAAGCGTCGCCAGGCCGAAGCGCTCGGCGTTCTCGATCAGCATGACGGTCGCGTTGGGCACGTCCACACCGACCTCCACTACCGTGGTGGATACCAGGACGTGGGTTTCCCCGGCGGCGAAAGCAGCCATGATTTTATTTTTCTCATCGGGCTTCATGCGGCCGTGGAGCATGGCGACCTTGTGATCGGGGAATTCCTTCCTGAGAAGCTTCGAATAATCGATAACGTTCTCGGCCTCCAGCTCCTCGTTGGCCTCAATCATGGGACAGATCACGTAGGCCTGGTGGCCGGCGGTGAGCTCTTTGCGTATGAAATTCCAGGCGTTGGGACGCCAGCCGGGCCCGACCACAGCGTTCTTGATCGGCAGGCGCCTGGCCGGCAGCTCGTCGATGACCGAGATGTCCAGGTCCCCGTAGTAAATGACACCAAGCGTCCGTGGGATCGGCGTGGCTGACATGACCATCATGTTGGGCGGCGCCCCCTTCTCGGTCAGTGCCTTGCGCTGGTAGACTCCGAAGCGGTGCTGCTCGTCGGTGATGACCAGGGAAAGAGCCTTGTAGGAGACGCCTGCCTGGATCAGGGCATGGGTACCGATCACTGCGTTGGCCTCCCCGCTCTCGATAGCCCTGAGGGCAGCCCGCCTCTCTGCGGCTTTCAGAGAACCGGTCAGAAGGACCGGACGGACAGAGGCAAGGCCGAAATCCTCCTTCATTTTGCAGAGCTTTTCGTAATGCTGGCGGGCCAGAACTTCCGTCGGCGCCATAAGTGCGCTCTGGTAGCCGTTCTGCGCCGCCATGACCATGGCCAGAAAGGCGATGACAGTCTTGCCGCTGCCGACGTCGCCCTGGATCAGACGGGACATCAGGCGGCTGCCGCCCAGGTCCGCCTCCACCTCATGCCAGACCCTCTCCTGGGCCGCCGTCAGGCGGTAAGGGAGCTGGTCGATGAGCTCTTCGATTTCCCACCCCATCTCCATGGGAAAAGCGTTCGCGATGTCGGCGGTGCTCTCCTTGAGGAGCCGCATGGCCAGGATGAAGAGGAAGAATTCGTCGAAGACGAGGCGGGACCGGGCAGCCTGGAGGCTGTCCTCATTTTCCGGAAAATGAATGTCCTCCACCGCCTGCCGCTCCCCCAGGAGCCCCGTCACCCTGACGACCTCCTCCGGGAGGTACTCCTGGTCGTGGGGAAGATGGTCCAGGCACCAGCGGACAGCCTTGGCGACCGCGTTGCCGGAGAGCCCTTTGGTCAGACCGTAGACCGGCACCAGGGTCCGGATCTTCTCTTCGTATTTGTCCGGCGCAAAGACCTCCGGGTGTTCCAGGACCCGGGCACCCTTGCGGATGGCCACGGTGCCCCGGAAGACATACTCCTGCCCTCTCTTGAGAACAGTGCGCATGAAGGGAGCATTGTACCATGTCAGGCGGATCTTGCCTGTAGGATCCTCGAGCTCCGTGACAGCCACGGTCACCCGACCCATCGGGCGGACCACCACTGCCCTTGCGATCATGCCCCTGACGGCGCACTTGGCGCCGGGGGTGAGGGTTCCCACGGCCACCGGGGGCAGATAGGCATCGTAATGGATGGGATAATACGCAAGCAGGTCCTCGCAGGATTTAACGCCCAGCTTCTCAAACAGGGCTGCTGTCTTTGGGCCGACGCCCGGAATCTCTGTCAGCTGCATTTCAACTCTCCGTAAATGGCTCTAAAAAAGGTGCTGCGACAGACTTGCGCAGCACCTCGGAATACGTATTAACGGCCGTCACTCGACGGAAACGATCACATAGTAGATGGGCTGGCCGCCGTAGCTGACCTCCACGTCACAGTCTTCAAAGGCTTCCTCGATGCTGGCAGACAGGGCCTCCATGTCATCCTCGCTGTACTCCTTGCCCCTGTAAATGCTGATGAGCTCGGAGTCCTCGTCCACGATCTTCTCCAGCATCTCCCTGACGACAGCCCCGATATCTGAGCCGACCGCCAGAAGGCCGTCGTCGCCCAGGCCCATGATGTCACCCACATGGATCTCCACGCCGTCGATCTTGGTGTCGCGGACAGCGTAGGTGACCTCGCCGGTCTTCACGTTGGTGATCTCCTCAGCCATGGCCTCGGCGTTCTCCTCGGCTGACCGCTCAGGCACGTAGCTGACCACAGCGGTGATGCCCTGGGGAACAGTCTTGGTGGGCACGACAAAGATATTGCAGTCCTCCACCAGGGACTTGGCCTGGTTGGCGGCCAGGATGACGTTCTTGTTGTTGGGCAGGATGAAGACGTTCTCGGCGTTGGCCTCGCGGATGGCGCTCAGCATGTCATCCGTGCTGGGGTTCATGGTCTGGCCGCCCTCGATGATGACGTCGACGCCCAGGTCGCGGAAGATCTGGCTGAGGCCGTCGCCCACTGTGACGGAAATGAAGGCATGGTCCTTTTTGGGCTCCTCCGCCTTGGCCGCGTTCTCAGCGGCCTCCTTCTCGCGGTAGGCCTTCATTTCGTTCTGGTTGAAGAGGCGCTCGTCGTGCTCCTCGCGCATATTGTCGACCTTCATCCGGGTCAGCTGGCCGTACTCCAGGCCCTTCTCGAAGGCACGGCCCGGGTGGTTGGTGTGGACGTGGACCTTGATGAGGCCATCGCCCACGACGAAGACGAGGCTGTCGCCCAGGGAGAGCAGGTAGTCCTTGATGGCGTCCTCCTCTTCCTCGGAAATCTCCCGCTCGAGCTTGACGATGAACTCGGTGCAGTAGCCGAACTTGATGTCGTCGGTGCTGATGGGTTCCCTGGCAGCCGGCTTCTTGATATCGACCTGGGGAGCCTCGAAGTCAAGCTCCAGCTCCAGGCCGTTGAAGGCGTCCACGGCGCCGTGAAGAACCGTCATGAGTCCCTGTCCGCCGGAGTCTACTACGCCTGCCTCCTTGAGGACAGGAAGAAGCTCCGGTGTTCTGGCCAGGGCCTCGTCACCCGCTGCAAGGATTGCGGAGAAAAGATCCTCCAGCTCAATGTCCTCACCCGCGATCTCGCCTGCCTTTTCAGCCATCATCCTGGCTACGGTGAGGATCGTGCCCTCCTTGGGCTTCATGACTGCCTTGTAGGCAGTCTCCACCGCCTTGGTGCAGGCATCGCACAGGATAAGAGCGTCCAGCTCCTCGTGGTCGCGGATTCCCTTGGTGAAACCGCGAATCAGCTGGGAGAGGATGACGCCTGAATTGCCGCGGGCGCCTTTGAGGGAGCCGGAGGACATGGCCTTGGCCAGATCCTCCACCGTCGGATCGGGGATCCGGGTGACCTCCTGGGCGGCGGACATGATCGTCATGGTCATGTTGGTGCCCGTGTCCCCGTCGGGTACGGGGAAGACGTTCAGCTCATTGATCCAGTTCTTTTTGATTTCCAGGTTCTTCGCACCGGACAGGAACATCCTGCGAAGCATACCCGCATCTATTGTCTTCATTATAATAAAAACCTCCGTCAGTCGATCACGCGGATGCCTTCCACGCGGATTTCAATGTTCTCCACCGTCATGCCCGTGAATTTCTCTACCTTGTATCTGACGCTGTCAAAAACGTTTTCCGCGATGGCAGGGATGCTCACACCGTACGCCACGATGCAATGAATGACCAGAGAGATTTTATTGTCTTCTATCCTGACATTGATGCCGTAGCGCAGGGAGTCCTTCCGCAGCATGTGGAAGAGGCCATCCTTGACGCTGTAGGCAGCCATGCCGACGATACCGAAGGAGCTGACTGCGACGGACCCTGCGTAGGTCGCAATCACGTCCGGGCTGATCACGATCTCGCCTAATTCGGATGCAACGATTCCTTTCATATATTCCTCCATACAGGCCTCGGCCCTTATTTTTCGGCAGTTCTCCCGGTAAATGAACCCCGTGCACTTGCTCTGCCCTGCCGATACTGTCATGCTTCAGCATAATCAAAGTCATTATAAACTGTTTCGCCGAAAAATAAAAGCCTGTTTGTAAATCTCAGAAAAAAGTCCCCCGCTTTTCAAGAAAAATGCTTGCAAACCATTTATTCTTCTGATAGAATAATTCACGTTGCAGGCCTCGTATGGCCTATTCTTGTGCAAGGAGGTGTTATCGATGGCTGTATGCTCTGTTTGTGGAAAGGGTGCTCATTTTGGCAATAACGTGAGCCATTCTCATAGAAGAACAAATCATATGTGGAAGTCCAACATCAAGAGAGTCCGCGTTAAGGTGAACGGCGGTACACAGCATGCTTATGTGTGCACACACTGCCTGAGAGCCGGCAAGGTCGAGCGCGCTTGATGACTGACCGCGAATTGAAGAATGCCGTATAGATAAACATGTCGGGAGCGACATGTTTTTCTTTGTCCAAATTGCTGACACAGCAAAACAAAAACCCGTCCACCAGCTTTGAGCTGATGAACGGGTTTCATTTTTCTCAATAAGAACAGTCTTATTCGGTCTTCTCCGGCTCTGTGACAGGAACTTCCGGTACGGCTTCCGTCTTGCTCTTGCCGGTGAACTTGTTGACGAAATCCGGGACCATGTCCAGGATCTTGGAGAGGCCGTCCTGGCCGCCCTTGGTGGAGACCAGCTTGGTGGTCCCGCCGGAGATGACCAGCATGGCGTTGGGGGTGACCTTACCGCCCATACCGCCGCCGGCGTTGGGGTTCTTGGCGCTGTCCTTGCCGGCGCCGGCGCCCATGCCGAAGGTCACGTCCACAAGCGGGACGATAATGGTATCACCGACGTGGATCGGCTCGCCCACCACGGTCTTGGACGTCACGAACTCATTCATGCCCTTAAAGAGCGCGCCTACCGTCGACTCGAAATCCTGATTATCCATTATGCTTTGCCTCCCTTCAATTTTAAAAAGCCCCGGATCACCGTGATCGTATTCCTGTTCGTAAGGATCGCCAGGACCTGCAGGAGCAGGTAGCCCAGAACGATCTTGCCCTTCAGCGATACCTCTCCGTTCAGTTTCTTTTCTTCAAAACTGGGGGTAAATGTGAACCTGTCTCCTATCCTCGGATACATGGCCGCGTACGCCCCGTATATCATACCTGTCTTTGACGGGTCCTCGGACCCGAATTCAAGGTTGCCTTCGAGCTGCCTCGGCAGGATGTGCTTCAGCATCCGCCCGAGACGGTCCTTGGCCAGACCAATGACCTGCCTCGTAGACTCCGCATTCAGGAAGAACAGCCATCTCTGGATCGTCACCCTGAGCTTGTCCAGCCTGAGCCAGGTGTGCCCGACCGCCGTCATGAAGCGCCAGGGGATCCGCCAGATGTCCGCCATGAAGCTGATGACCCTGTGCATGAGCCGGAAGGATTTTTCCAGGCACCAGCTGAAGATCGGCCACAGCTTGTTATAGAGGAAGCCGTAGAACCTGGCGACCCCGTAGAGCCGAGGCCTCCCTTCTGTCTCTTCTTCCGGCCCTGCAGGCTGCTCTTCCGCTTCCGAACTCTCCTCTCCCGCCCCTGGAGCCGAAGCTGTGTCTCCGTCTCCGGTGCCTTCTTTAGGGAGAGAGCCCACCGCCTCGTCAGCAGGGATACCATCCACATCCTCCGCGATGAAGTCCGCGCTTTGGATGGGCTGTCCCGCTGAGGCGCTCAGCTCCGGAGGAACAGGCTCCTGATCCGCATCGTCTGCCGGAACAGCTGCCGGCTGCGGCGATGCCGCCTCCGGTCCGTCGCGGGCATCCTTCTTCCCCGAAAGGGAAATGCCCAGGACCCGGATATCCTTCGTAAGCCCCTTGTCCTCTCCGCTGTTCCTATAGCCCACCCGCACGGAAATCAGGTGGAGAAGCCAGGTCACACGGGCCGTGACCTCAAAATCGCACTCCGTCTTACCGCCTGAGGCGCTGTATCTGATCGGCACCAGGAGGACCAGAAGAATGATGAGAAGGACCAGGAGCAGAATGACCAGAAGTATGATGCCTATGATTTTGAGTATAGTGAGCAGGATTCCCATATCATGGCCTTTCGAAGCTGCGGCAGATAGGACGAGGCCTACCCGTCCGTCAGCATCTATCTGTCAATCGCAAAGGCAGCCTGCCTGTACAGGCGCAGGGCCATGCCGCGGCGGCTGCCGGTAAATGGAGAACAGGTGTCGTGCAGGCTCCCCCTCCATTCAACAAACCATTTTCATTTTATATATTTCTGCACAACAAAACAAGTAAAAGTGTGCAAATTATATAAAAAACGATGGAAAATCCTTCTTTTCGCCCTCAATCCGGCGTTCACCGGTATTTCACGTCTCCTCTGCGAACTGCGCGAGATATGTCCTCATGTCCGCGCTGCCCGTCTCCTCCAGGCATTCCGCGGCGATGTCCTCGATCATGGATACTGCCTCCTTCTTGCTGGCGGCCATGCCGTAGATCACGCCCAGATTCTTTCGGACAATGCTCTGGCAGAGGTTGCGGGAGTCCAGGATCTCCAGCTGGTTGGCGGGATTGGCCGCCTCGGTGATCAGAAACACACCGGGAATGAGCACCTTGCCCTCATCCAGCTTTTTCCTCGCTTCGGACGCCCGCCCGATGAGGTCCGCACCAATATAAATTTGTTTTGACCATTTGAGCGCTTCCATATATCCTCCCTCCTCCCGCACTTCAGCTGCGGTGGATCTCCTGATATGCGTCAAAGACTGCTTTTGCCACCGGGACAGCCGCCGCACTTCCCGAACCGCCGTTCTCGATCAGGACCGCCACCGCCAGATCGGGGTCGCTGACGTTCGAGAATCCGACGAACCAGGAGTGAGTCCCTGTGGATCCGTCCGAAAGGGTGAACTCCGCGGAGCCCGTCTTGCCGGCTACAGTGTAGTCAAGACCGGCCAGGCCGTAGCCCGTTCCGTCCGTGATCACCTGCTCCATGAGGTAGGTCAACATGGAGGCTTCGTCCTCGCTCATGATCCTTCCCCATGTTTTGGGATCGTTCTCGTAGACATCCCTGCCGTCGGCGCTCTCCACCTTCCAGATGAGCTGGGGCGTCATGAGCTCGCCGCCGTTTGCGGCAGCGGACGCGATGAGAGCCATGTGGTAGGGCGTCACGACCGTGTTGCCCTGTCCGAAAGCCGTCTGCATCATGGCCGCGCTCCCGTCCCCCGCCGTCAGCGGGAAGCGGCTGCGCTTATAGCTGAGCTCACAGGGCAGCTCCCTGCCGAAGAGAAGCTGTCCGGCAGTGGCCTGGAGCTTGTCAGCCCCGACCTCAAGACCTATGGTCGAGAAGGCGCAGTTGCAGGACCTGGCGAAGGCCTGGGCGAGATCCTCCTCCCCGTGGGCTGTGCCGTCGAAGCAGTGGACCGTATGACTGCCGACTGTGAGTTCTCCGGTGCAGGTATAGTCGAAGCCCTCCATGGTCCCGTGCTTCTGGTAATAAGCCAGGGCTGTGATGATCTTGAATGTAGAACCCGGCGCATAAAGGCCCTGGGTGGCCCGGTTGACAAGCTGGGAGTTGCCCTCCCCGTTTATGATATCGTTCCAGTCCCGGGCGATGGTGTTGGGATCAAAATCCGGCCTTGAGACCATGGCCCGGATGGCGCCTGTCTGCGGATCTATGGCCACGACCGCTCCCTGCCGGTTCCCGATGGCGTCCCAGGCAATCTGCTGGAGACGGGACGACAGCGTGGTCACGACCGTGTCTCCCCGGCTCTTCTTCTCCTGGAGTTCATTGACCATGCGGTCGATGATGTTGATGTGTGAGGTCAGCAGCTCGTAGTTGGCGGCCGACTCGATGCCGCTCCTGCCGTTGGTCGAATAGCCGACGGCATGGGCAAAGACACTGCCGTAGGGATATACGCGGTGTTCATTTCCCTCCTCGTCGACCTCCGTTTCGGCGAGGATCTCGCCCTCGGAGGAGACGATGCTTCCCCGGACGGTGTAGCGGACCTGGAGATCGGACCGGCGGTTGTAGGGGCTGTCCATGACGGCGTCCCGCCTGTAAAGGTTGAA
>CACXEL010000037.1 GCA_902766655.1 uncultured Lachnospiraceae bacterium
AAACAGCTCAAGGACCGCATGCAGTTCAACACCTCCGTCTCCATCATGCCGACGGAGTTCAGGAACCTGCTGGAGCCCTTCGCGGCCCCCATCGAAGAGCGCCTCGCGGCGGTCCGCCTCTGCCAGGAGAACGGCATCATGGCCAACTCCGCCCTGGTCCAGCCGATTTTCACGCCCTACCTGACCGAGGACCACATCAAGGAGTTCTTCGACTCCCTGCGCGCCGCCGGCATCATCAACTACAAGCCTGAATTCCTGACCGCCTGCATGGAGAACCTGGCCATGCTGGGCCAGTGGCTCGGCTACTTCGACAAGTCCCTGGAGAAGGCCCTCTACGAGGACTACATCATGCCGGAAAATGCAGACCACAAGAAGCAGCGCGGCCGCACCGCCCCCGACAGGGCCCTCAGCATCGACAATATAAAGAAAATGATGGACTACACCGATTCCATCGGCATGACCACCAGCATCTGCTACTGGGTAAGGACCCAGCTCAAGATCGACGGGCATCTGATTCCCATCATCAACAAGAACGGGTTCCAGTGCCTGGGCTACCAGTCCAAGCTTTTCAAGGCGGACAACTGACGAAAAGGCCGCGGCAGCCCATTGTTGAGCAGCCGTACACGAGGAGGAGATTCCTCGTATTGCTCATTCAGAGGCAGCCGCCTCCGCCTATGTATCATCCATACGTGACCGGGACCCGTCCGGTGAAGAACCGCCGGCGGGCCTACCGCAAGGAGACCTTCCCATGCTCGAGATACAAAGACCCCAGCAAAACTGGAAGGAAAGCACGAATATCCGACGGGAACCGGGTGAGACGTACTCTCACCTCTTCGCCCGCCTGCACGCTCCCCTGATCGGCTACTACCGCAGCTGGACCTACAACGAGCCCATGGTCATCTCTTCGGACCGTGACCGGGAGCTGGCCGAAATGCACCGCGTCCTGAACAAGGCCTGCGCCTACTACGCATCTCATTACCGGGATTTTCTGGATCTCATTCCCTTCGAGGACAAGGTCCTGGACCTCCTGGCTAAGGTGGACCGGACTCCGTTCGAGGCCGGGACCGCCAGACCCGACTTCATCATCGACGAGGACGGACATCTCCTGATATGCGAGATCACGGCGCGCTTCTTCGGGAACGGCTATTTTCTTTCCTTTTTCAACGAGTGTGCGGGGCAGGCCATGGCCGAGGCGGCCGGGATCACGGACCGCCGGTCATATTTTGAGGACATGCTCGCCTACCTGGCGCAGAAGCCGGGCGAGGCCCGTTTTATGAACGTCCTCATGAGTGCGGACAAGTCCGACTCCATCGGGCTCTACGTCCCCTTCTACACAGCGCTGGGACTCACCTGCTCGATCATACCTGCCGAAGAGGTGGAGGAGAGATTTGCGGAGCTGCCCGGAAGCTTCCTCGTGAGCGCTCTGAACCAGAAGGACCTGCTGGGCTTCTCTCCGGTCACCCTCCGCCGCCTGGCGGCCCTGGGCATGAGAAATGACTTCCGCACCATTTTCCTCCTCCATGACAAGCGCTTTTTCCGGCTCTTTGATGAACCGCGCTTCTGCAGCGCCGCCCTGACGGAGGAGGAGACGGCTTTCCTCAGGGCCCACACCATCACCACCTACCTGCCCGCCATCGACCCGGCTATGTTCGCGAAGGCACGGCGGAACAAGAACGACTTCATCTTAAAGCACCGCTGCCTGGGCAAGAGCGAGCGGGTCTACGCCGGCTGCCTGACCGATGCGGCGGTCTGGGAAGAACTGTTCGCTTCCGGTGAAGTGGAGGAGATGATCCTGCAGCCTTTTATCCATCAGAAGCCCTTCACCACCACCTGGAAAAATGAGACCATCACCGATTTCGTCTCGGGTACCATCCTGAGCATCGACGACCGCTACTTCGGCGCCGGTCTCTTCCGGACCTCCAGCCGGCCGGTCATCAACCAGGCGGACGCCCACAAAATATCACCCCTGATCTCCGACCAGGGGCAAAGGCTGAAAAGCAGTTTTTATCTCTGAAAAAAGAGTCCGCAGGGGCTCCGGGAAATGAAATCCCTCACTGTATCCGCAGCTTCCCCGGCACATGCTCTGCCCGCATAGTTCTGACGTCTGACAGGGCAGCCCTCTCTTATCCGTGATGAGGCTCCGGCGGCGCGTTCAGCACCTCCCTGACCTGCCAGGCAGGTCCGGTATCCCGCCGGGGAAGCCGGGGCGCGATCATCATGGAATACCAGAACCGGAACAGCTTCCGGAGATCGTAATTCGATTTCCCCTCCGTGCGCTCCCGGTGATCCATGGGAATTGAGGTAATCTGCTTCGTTCTCCTGAAGAAAACGGCCCCGATGAAGGGTCTCGGACGCTCCTCCCGCCGGATCAGGGCAAGACCGGCCGCATCCACGGCGAAAAAGCTGGTGATCCGAAGCCCCCGCGGCTTTCCGGCCAGCACCGTGAGAAGAAGGTTGTGGACATCTCCCGCGAAACGGCGGAAGCCGGTCTCCTTCAGGACCGGAAAACGGGCATAGACCAGGTGGAAGCCCTCCCCGCATTTCCGGACCAACGGTGCAATGCCGTCAGGAGGGTGCTGCCCGTCGTCATCCATAAAGACCGCAATCCTGCCCCGGGCGAAGGACAGACCGGCCAGACGAGCGTTGGCCTGTCCCACATTTTCCTGAAGGTCCACGCCGACGATCCGGCGGTTCCGAGCGCAGAGCCTTCGAATGGCCTCGAAGGTGTCGTCGGGCGAGCAGTCGTTCACGAGAACGATCTGCGCGCGTATGTCCGGCTCCCCGGCCAGGGCCGCCAGGATTTCTTCCACCGTGCGCTCCAGATAGGTGCCGGAACGGTAGCAGGGTATGATGATGGAAATGTTTGTTTTCATTTTACGCTCCTGAACGTCGATATCTACAGCTTACCATCAACCACAGCAGGATGAAAGGAGACTTTTTCTATGAAGCGACTGGCTATTATCGGAGCCTCCTCCCTCCAGAACCCGCTGATCTTAAAGGCCCGGATCATGGGAGTCGAGACCCATGTCTTCGCCTGGGAGGTCGGGGATGTCGGGGAGGATACCGCTGACTTCTTCTATCCCATCAGCATCACCGAGAAGGACGAAATACTGGACGTCTGCCGCAAGGTGGGTGTGAACGGCGTCACCTCCATAGCCTCGGACCTGGCTGCCGTGACCGTAGGCTACGTGGCGGACGCCATGGGGCTGGCCGGCAACAGTCTGGCTGCCACCCGTATGGCCACCAACAAGGGTGCCATGCGCGAGGCATTCCGGGCCCACAAGGACCCCTCCCCCGACTTTATGTTGCTGACCACCATGCCTGAAGACCTCGACGCCTTACTCCGGGAAATGACCGCCCAGGTCATCGATTTCCCGGTCATCGTAAAGCCCACGGACCGGTCGGGCAGCCGTGGCGTGACGCATGTGTCGGATCCCTCTGAACTCATGCCCGCCATCCAGGCCGCCATGGAACAGAGCTTTGCCGGGGAGGTGATCATCGAGACCGTGATCCCGGGTCAGGAGTACAGTGTGGAGTGCTTCACCGTCGACGGTCACCATTCTCTTCTGGCCATCACGCAGAAATTCACCACGGGCGCTCCCCACTATATCGAGACCGGCCACATAGAGCCCTCCGGCCTCAGCGAGGAAATGCGGAAAAAGGTGGAAGCTGTCGTCCTGCACGCTCTCGACAGCCTTGAAATCACCAACGGGGCCTCTCACTCCGAGGTCCGGATCACGCCGGACGGCTCCATCGGCATCGTGGAGATCGGGGCCCGCATGGGCGGTGACTTCATCGGCAGCCACCTGGTCCCCATGACCAGCGGCGTGGACTTCGTGAGCGCCGTCGTCTCCCTGGCCCTGGGCGACGATATCCACGTGCGGCCGGCGAGGACCGGCCGGGCAGCGGCCGTCCGCTACATTCTGACCCGGGCAGACTATGACACCTATCGAAGGATCAAGTCTTCGCACCCCTCCTGGATCGTTGCCGAAGACGTCGGCGAGGTGTCCGACCACGCCGTCACAAGCAGCGCCGACCGCAGCGGCTTCTACATCCTGCGGGCAGACGACCGGGAATCCCTCCTGGCACTGGGTATATTCTGACCGATATGCCCTGCTCTGCACCCCCGCATACTCTCCGGATGCACACCGGCCGCCCACAGGGCACGGTCCGCTCGTGAAAGCCTGCCTGTGAAAAATAACTGCCGCTCCATCGCTGGGGCGGCAGTTTTCATTTTCACCGTATATTTCCCCGTCAATCAGAGGTTGGGCAGGGAGTCGAAGCCGGGCTGCAGGTCCTCGTCGGTCGGGATATAGTCTGTCATCTCGCCGTTGTTGAACTTTTCGTAAGCCACCATGTCGAAGTAGCCGGTTCCGGTCAGGCCGAAGATGATGGT
>CACXEL010000038.1 GCA_902766655.1 uncultured Lachnospiraceae bacterium
ATTTTCAGGGCTCTCCGGCCCCGCATTGTGTAATATTGCCTATGGGCGGCATTTGAGTTACAATAATTTTACCAAAGAAAAAGGAAGACACACCCATGAAAAATGAACGCCTCATCATCGGCATGTGCGCCCACGTGGACGCCGGCAAGACGACCCTCTCGGAGGGCCTCCTTTACGCTGCCGGCAGCATCCGGGAGATGGGCCGGGTGGACAACAGGAACGCCTTTCTGGACACCGATGAGATGGAGCGGGCCAGGGGCATCACCATCTTTTCCAAGCAGGCGGAGTTCGTCTCGGTGCGCCAGGGCGTGAGCCGGGCCTACACCCTGGTGGACACGCCCGGCCACGCGGACTTCTCGCCGGAGATGGAGCGGACGCTGGAGATCCTGGACCTGGCGGTCCTCGTGATTTCCGCCTCGGACGGGGTGAATGCCCAGGTGAAGACCCTCTGGTCGCTGCTGACCCACTACAAGGTGCCGGTCTTCATTTTCGTCAACAAGATGGATCAGGCAGAGGCCATCGGGGAGGGGGACGCGAGGCGCGAGGAAATCTTCGGGGAGATCCGGGACAAGCTGAGCGGGAACGCCGTGGTCTTCGGCGCTGACCTGGATGACCAGGACCTCCAGGAGAACCTGGCCCTCTGCGACGAGAAGCTCCTCGACCGCATGATGGAGGGAGAGCTCATCTCGGCGGAGGAGGTCCGCGGGCTCGTAGCTGCCCGCAAGGTATTTCCGGTGTTCTTTGGCTCGGCCCTGCGCAACCAGGGGGTCCGCGAGCTGCTCTCCGCCATGGACACCTACGCGGCGGAGCCGGTCCGCAAAAGGGCCTTCGGTCTCCGCGTCTTCAAGATCACCCGCAGCGAGGCGGGCGAGCGCCTGACCTGGGTCAAGGTGACCGGCGGCGTGCTCTCGGCCAGGCAGGTCCTCGCCTACGAGAAGGACGGCGAGGAGTTCCGGGAGAAAGTCAACCAGATCCGCTTCTATTCGGGAGAGAAATACACACAGGCCAAGGAGGCTGCGGCGGGCGAAGTCTGCGCCCTCACGGGGCTCACCGCCACCTGGGCCGGCCAGGGCATGGGGGACGAGCCCTCCGGCGGGGAGGGTCTGATCGCGCCGGTCCTGACCTGGAAGATCATCCTGCCCTTCGGCCACGACCCCTTCCAGGCCTACAAGAGCCTCTGCGTCCTGGCCGAGGAGGAGCCCATGCTTCGGGCCGCCTACGACGAGGGCCGGAAGGAGATCACGGTCTCCCTCATGGGCGAAATGCAGCGGGAGGTCTTAAAGAACCTGGCTGAGAAGCGCTTCGGCATGCACATCAGCTTCGGAGAACCTTCCATAATATATAAAGAGACGATCGCCTCCGCTGTGGAGGGCGTGGGGCATTTCGAGCCCCTGCGCCACTACGCCGAAGTCCACCTTCTCCTCGAGCCCGGCGAGCGGGGCAGCGGCCTCGTCTTCGAGAGCCGGTGCTCGGTGGACGTGCTGGCCAAAAACTGGCAGCGGCTGGTCCTGACCCACCTGAAGGAGCGGCGGCACCGGGGCGTCCTGACCGGGTCCGAGCTCACGGACGTAAAGATCAGTCTGATCGCAGGCCGGGCCCACGAGAAGCACACCGAGGGCGGCGATTTCCGCCAGGCCACCTACCGGGCGGTCCGCCAGGGCCTCATGCAGGCGGAGAATATCCTCCTCGAGCCCTACTACGATTTCCACATGGAGCTGCCCGCCGCCTCCGTCGGCCGGGCCCTCCTGGACCTGAACACCATGGGCGCCGTCTTCGCCCAGCCCGACTTCAGCGCGGAGACGGCCATCATCGACGGCTACGCGCCGGTATCCACCATCGGCCGCTACTCGGAGACCCTCTCTGCCTACACGGGCGGCCAGGGCCTGGTGACATTTTCCATGCGGGGCTACGGGCCCTGCCACAACACGGAGGAAGTCATGAACGAGCGGGGCTACGATCCGGAGGCGGACCTCCGGCAGCCTTCGGCTTCCGTCTTCTGCTCCCACGGGGCGGGCACAGTGATCCCCTGGTACCAGGTGCGGGATTACATGCATGTGGACAGCGGCTGGCGCGGCGGGGACACCTGGGACATGGAGGCGGCCGGGGCGGGCGCTTCCAGGGCCGGCGCGGGCAATGTACGGTCTTCATTTTTCGGGGAGGCCGATGAAAGGAGCTTCAAGGAGAAGGAGCGGAGCTTCACGGCCGCCGAGGACGAGCTCATGGCCATCTTCGAGCGGACCTACGGCCCCGTGAAGCCCCGGGTGGGCCAGACGGAAAATGCACCCCGCGTCTACTCCGCCGAGCCCAAACCCAAATACCGGAAGCCCCAGCCGTTGCCGGAGAAGGAGTATCTCCTGGTGGACGGCTACAACATCATTTTCGCCTGGGAGGAGCTGCGGGCGCTGGCCTTGCGGGACATCAAAGCCGCCCGCGACCGGCTCATGGACATCCTCTCCAACTACGCCGGCTACTCGAAGCGCCTGGTCATCTGCGTCTTCGACGCCTACAAGGTGAGCGGCGGGCAGGAGCGGGTCTACCGCTACCACAACATCGACGTGATCTTCACCCGGGAGGCCGAGACGGCGGACCAGTACATCGAGAAGGCCGCCCACGAGCTGACCAAAAAGTACCGGGTCACGGTGGCCACCTCCGACGCCGTCGAGCAGGTCATCATTTACGGCGCCGGCGCCCTCAGGCTGTCCGCGGCCATGCTGAAGGAGGAGATCGAGGCTGCCGAGAAGGAAATGCGCGACGGCTACGTGACGGTCCCGCCCGTCGGAGACCGCCGGATCGGCACGCAGATGGCGGATGCCCTGAAGGACATAGACCTGCAGGGGGAGACGTGACGCGCCGCACGTGAGCAGCCGCTGTATGGATGCTCCCGGAGACGCAGTTCGCACGCCGGACAGATTTGTACCGGCGCTGACAGCATGGCAGGACCGGGAAAATGCGGTCCGTATCCGCACGATCGCCCCCAGGCAGCTGTCAAGAAAACTTGATTTTGTCCGGATCTCCAAGTATAATAGATTGTTAAGGCTGATGACGCTGTCCCTGCTGCGGGACTTTGAACGGCGAAAAGCCTGAATGTGACCGGGAAAGGATCTGCCTTTTTCACGGCAGAAGGAGCCTATGGGAAAGCTCTTCTACATTATCGGACAATCGGCTACGGGCAAGGACCATATCGGCGCACGTCTCCTGAAAAATGAAGACCTGGGCCTCGTTTCCTTCGTCCTCTACACGACGAGACCCATCCGGAGCGGCGAGCAGGAAGGCGTCCAGTACCACTTTACGGACCGGGCGGGCTTCGAAGCCCTGAAGGCCGCCGGCAGGGTCATAGAGGAGCGGACCTACCAGACCGTCCAGGGGCCATGGACTTACTTCACCGTGGACCCGGGCGTGGCGGAAGGCACCGACAATTACCTGGGCATCGGCACCGTGGAGGCCTACAGGCACCTCCACGACTACTACGGGGACCTGGTGATTCCCCTCTTTATATCCGTCAGCGAGGAGAACCGGCTTCTCCGCGCCATGAAGCGGGAGCGCAAGGAGGCCCACCCCAATTACAGGGAAATGTGCCGGCGGTTCCTGGCAGACTGCGAGGATTTCTCGGAGGAGAATATCCGGCAGGCGGGCATCACCCGCTGCTTCGACAACAACGGGAAGATCGAGGACTGCGTGGCGGAAATCACCGCATATATTAAGGAAAGGCTGTAAAGGCGCAGCCGGCCGCAGGAAGGCGGCAAGGCCTTTCCGCGGAAGCTGAGCAGTGAATGTGGCAGGGAGGAACCGGCCTTCCGGGGCAAGTGAAAGGAGGATACGCATGAATGAATTTGGCTTTAAAGGCATTGTCGGTCATAAGGAGATCATCGCGCATCTTCAGCACGCCATAACAGGCGGCAAGGTCTCGCACGCCTACATATTCGCCGGGGAGACCGGCTCGGGCAAGATGCGGATGGCCAACGCCTTCGCCTCCGCCCTGGTCTGCGAGAAGGGCGGCAGCGAGCCCTGCGGCCGGTGTGAGGCATGCACAAAATTCCTGCGCGGGAACCACCCGGACGTGGTCCGCGTGACCCATGAGAAGTCCAACGTCATCCGGGTGGATGAGATCCGTGAGCAGCTGGTCGCCACTGCGGACAGGCCGCCCGTCGGGGACCGCTACAAGGTCTATATCATAGACGAGGCCGATAAAATGAACCCCCAGGCCCAGAACGCCGCCCTCAAATCCATCGAGGAGCCGGCGGACCGGACGGTCATCCTGCTTCTGACCAGCCGTCCGGAGAGCCTTCTGCCCACCATCCGTTCCCGCTGCATCCGTCTGGACTTCGGTGCGCTGACCCGGGACGAGATCACGGACTATCTGGTGAAGGAGCTGCGGATCTCCCTCTACGACGCGGAGGTGGCAGCGGCTTTCGCCCAGGGCAATCTGGGCAGGGCCAAACAGGCGGCGGAAGGGGATTTATTTTCCACTATGGCCGAGCGGGCAGTGCGCGCCGTGCGGGAAGCCAGGTATATGGCCGTCTATGAGATGGGCAATTTCATCCGCGAGCTGGAGGAGGACAAGGAGGGAATCGACGATTTCCTGGACGTCATGCTCCTGTGGCTCAAGGACGTCCTGCTCTATAAGGCGACCTTCGATCCGGACGGCATCGTGTTCCGCCGGGACCTGATCGAGATCCGGCGCGAGGCGGAGGAGAGCTCCTACGAGGGGCTCAAGGAGGCCATCGACGCTGTGAACCGGTGCCGGGAGAGGATCCGCGCCAACGTCAGCTTTTCTCTGGCCCTGGAGCTCCTCATGATGACGCTCCGGGACGATATCGGCTGAGCAGGCGGACGGTCCGGCTGCCGGAGAGAAGGCACGACAGCCGCGGCGCAGTATGCCGCGCGGGAGAGGACATGAGCAGGCCTCTCCATTATTGAAGAAAGAGTGGATGACACTCGGTAAGCCAGGGGAGCCGCCCGCCGGGCGGCAGGAACCCCGAGGAGATATTTATATGGCAAAAGTGATAGGCGTTAAATTCAGGAATGTGACCAAGGTCTACTATTTTTCACCGGGAGACCTGGTCCTTCATTACGACGACAAGGTGATCGTGGAGACCGCCCGCGGGCTGGAGTACGGCTCCGTGGTCCTCTCCCCGATGGAGATACCCGAGGAGAAGGTGCCCCAGAAGCCCCTCAAGGACGTGGTCCGCAAGGCGACGGAGGAGGACACCGCCCGGGATGCCGAGAACCGGCTCAAGGAGAAGGAGGCCTACCGGGTCTGCAAGCAGAAGATCACGGAGCGCGGCCTCGAGATGAAGCTGATCCAGGCGGAGTACACCTTCGACAACAGCAAGATCCTCTTCTACTTCACGGCCGACGGCCGGATCGACTTCAGAGAGCTGGTCAAGGATCTGGCCGGCATCTTCCGGACCCGGATCGAGCTGCGCCAGATCGGCGTGCGCGATGAGACCAAGCTTCTGGGCGGCATGGGCATCTGCGGCCGGCCGCTTTGCTGCCACACCTACCTGGGCGAGTTCGCCCCGGTCTCCATCAAGATGGCCAAGGAGCAGAACCTGTCCCTCAACCCGACCAAGATCTCGGGCTGCTGCGGCAGACTCATGTGCTGCCTCAAGAACGAGGCGGACACCTACGCATACCTCAACAAGAACCTGCCCTCCAAGGGCGACCAGATGACTACGCCGGAAGGCCGCCACGGGGAAGTCCTCTCCATCGACATCCTGCGCCAGCGGATCCGCTGCGTGGTGGATATGGACGACGACGAGAAGGAGCTCCAGGATTTCCACATTTCCGAGATCACCTTCATTCCCCACTCCAAGAAGCCCAAGCAGGGCAATCAGCCCAAGCAGGACAGGACGAAGAAGGACAAGAATGAGAAGGCCGCGGATCCGGTGAAGCGCCCCAAGCCCAGGAAGATCACCTGGGAGGAGGCCGGTCTCGACGGCAGCGAGGAGCTGCCTGCCTTCATCGCGGAGGCCGAGGTCGAGATCAGGCAGGCAGCTCCCGCTGAGAAGCCTGCCCGCAAGGAGAACCGCCGCCGCGACAACGCAAAGCGCCAGCAGGATGCCAAAGCTGAGCAGGCCGTCAGGGAGCCGGAAGGCAATCCCGCGGAAAATGAAGACACCCCCGCGAAGCCCTCAGGCCGCCGCAGAAGGCGCAGCCATTCGGGCCGGCAGCGCCAGGAGGATGGCAGACCGGAGAACGAGACCGCCGAGCGGGCTGACAAGCCCGAGCGCGCGGAGAAGCCGGATCGGGCCGCCCGGGAAGCCGGCGAGGGCAGCGGCGAGGACAACAAAGCCCAGAAGTCCAGAAGGCGTTTCAACGACCGCAGAAGGCGCCGCCCGTCGGAAGGCAAAAAAGAGGAAAGCAGCCATGCTGAGAGTGGACAGTCTTGAGAACGGCTATGACATCTGTCAGGACACCGATCTCTTCTGCTTCGGCATCGATGCGGTCCTGCTGGCCCACTACTGCCCGCTGAAGGCCGGAGATGCGGTCATGGACCTGGGCACAGGCAACGGCGTCATCCCCCTCATCATGAAGGGAGTGGCACGGGATGCCGGCATCAGGGCCCATTTCACGGGGCTGGAGATCCAGCCAGCCTCTGCGGAGCTGGCTAAGCGGAGCGTGGCCATGAACGGGCTGGATGCGGATATAGACATCGAAGTAGGCGATATCAAAGAAGCTGCGGCAAGGTTTGGCGCAGCTTCTTTTTCACTGGTGACCTGCAACCCGCCCTACATGGCGGGCGGGGCCGGGCTGGTGAACGAATCCTTTGAGAGGATGGCAGCCAGGCACGAGGTGCTGGTCACTTTGGATGAAGTCATTTCCCAGGGAGCCGCTCTGCTGAAAGAGAGGGGCAGGTTCGGCATGATCCACCGGCCCCACCGGCTCGCGGACATCATCGTCGCCATGCGTGCCGCCCGCTGTGAGGTGAAGCGTATGCGGCTCGTCTGCCCGAAGGCGGGCAAGGCGCCGACCATGGTGCTGGTGGAGGCCGTCAAGGGCGGCCGGCCCTATCTCACGGTCGAGCCACCGCTCATCGTCTACGGCGAGGACGGGCAATACACCGAGGAAGTGCTGAGAATTTACGGAAAGATCTGAAGGCGGGTGACAATTATGAGCGGAACCTTATACCTGTGTGCGACGCCCATAGGCAACCTGGAGGACATCACCCTCCGGGTCCTTCGGGTGCTGAGGGAGGTGGACCTGATCGCCGCCGAGGACACCCGGACCTCGGGCGTCCTCCTGTCGCATTTCGACATCCACACGCCCCTGACCAGCTACCACAAGTTCAACGAGGAGGACAAGGCCCCCGAGCTGGTGGGCAGGCTCCTCTCCGGCGTGAACATCGCACTGATCACCGATGCGGGGACGCCGGCCATTTCCGACCCCGGGGAGCACCTGGTCAGGCTCTGCATCGACAGCGGTGTGCCGGTGACCTCCCTGCCCGGGCCAAGCGCCGTCATCACCGCGCTGACCATCTCGGGCCTTTCGACCCGCCGCTTCGCTTTCGAAGGTTTTCTGCCCACCGACAGGAAGGAGCGAATGGAGCGGCTGGCCGCCCTGAGAAATGAAGACCGCACCACGGTCATCTACGAGGCCCCCCACCGCCTGAAAAAGACCCTGTCCGAGCTGGCGGACCAGGTGGGCGCCGACCGGTCTCTGGCCATGACCCGGGAGCTGACCAAGAAATTCGAGACGGTGGTCCGGGGAACCGTGGCCGACTGTCTCCTGGACACCGAGGTCCACGAGCCCCGCGGAGAGTACGTCCTGATACTGGGCGGCCGGCCTGAGGAGGAGATGGCCCGCGAGAAGGCCGCAGCCTGGGAGAGCATGAGCGTGGCCGAACATGTGGCCATGTATGAAGGGCAGGGCCTGCCACGCAAGGAGGCCATGCGGCGGGCAGCCGCCGACCGCGGCACCAGCCGGCGGGAGATCTATCAGGCGCTCCTGGAAGAGTGAGCATGATAAAGAGGGAGGGGTCTTTTCTCTCAAAAATCTGAGATTTTTGAGAGAAAAGACCCCTCCCTCTTTATCATGCTCCGGACGGAACTTGTATTACGGCTCCAGAATGCCCTTCAGGATCAGGAAGTCTTCGATCAGCTTGACAGACCCCTCAATGCCCAGGGCGGAGGAATTGATCATAAGATCTCTTCCCTCCGGGCTTGCCCACTTGCGGTCCGTGTAGAACTGATAGTAGGCCCGGCGGCTCTTCTCGATCCGGCGGACGATCTTTTCCGCTGCCAGAGAGTCGGAAATGTCCTCCACGGTCATGATCCGCTGGATGCGGTCATTCCTCGGCGCGTAGATGAAGATGCTGATGAGATCCGGGTCGTCCTTCAGGATATCGTCGGCGCAGCGGCCGATGAAGATGGCGGAATGCTTCTCGGCCTCATCCCGGATGATATTGGCCTGGAGGCTGTAGAGGCGGGAGGAGAGGGAGGCCGTCTCGATCCCGTAAGCGATGTAGGGCTCGAAGAAGGGATTGGAGACCTTCTCGTCCTCATCGTTAAGCAGATCCTCGTTGAGGCCGTGCTTTTTTGCAATCATGGAGAGAATGTTCTTGTCGAAGAGTGGAATACCCAGTTCCTTGCTGAGGGCTTCGCCGATGGCATGCCCGCCGCTCCCGTATTCGCGTCCTATGGCAATCAGGACCTTCTTTTTAAGCTTCATAGGAGTTCCTCCTTCCTTAACTACTCGGTGAGAATGTTGTGCGGCTGAAACGAAAAATGCTCGCATGGGCCACTTATGCTGTATATAGTATATCACAAGTGCCGGAATATTACCAAAGATTAATGAAGAATGTTCGAAATATCACTGTATTTCGCATATGTTTTTTGACTATTTGTAACTGGTCAGCATCTGGGAATAATGAACAGGGCATCCCGGGCTGTGGGGGCTGACCAGTTACATCTTTTTCATTTCCCCTCAGCGCGTCTCCAGGTATTCCCGGATTTCCCTGACAAAATGGCGCCCGTACCGAAGGCAGCGCCGGAGCCCGCTCCCCTCTATAAAAATGAGCTCCATAAGAGTGGTCGGCCTTACCCGGGCCATGTCGTGGAGTACAGTGTCGGAAAAGACCTTGTAGGGGAGGCATTTCCGTTCTTTTGAGAGGCGCTTTCGGAGGGCCCGCAGCTCCTTCAGCAGAACGGGATCCTCCACCCCCGGGACCAGGGGCGGCCTCCGGTCCAGAGAGAAATGCAGACAGACAGAGCAGTTGCCGCAGAATTCAGGCGCCTCCTCCCCGAAATAGCCGAGCATCGACTTCCGGAGACACTCGTGGCCCGACGCGTAGCGGCGGATGGAGAGAAATCGCTCCCGCTTGACGCGCGCCTGGGCAGTGGAGTGACTGATGAAGAAGCGGTTGATCTTGAGGTCACGGGCTGTCGTGAGCAGGATGCAGGCGGAACTTTTGCCGTCGCGCCCTGCCCGCCCCGCCTCCTGGTAGTAATTTTCCAGGTCGCCGGGCATGTTGTAGTGGATGACGAAGCGGACGTCGGGCTTGTCGATGCCCATACCGAAGGCGTTGGTGGCCACCATGATGAGAAAACGGCCGGACAGCCAGCCGGTGAGGCTCCGGCTCCGCTCTTCCGGATCCATACCCGCATGGTAGCGGCCGGCGGTGACTCCCTCGGCCAGGAGGCGGCGGAGGGTGGATTCGACGGTGCGCCGGGTCAGGCAGTAGATGATGCCGCAGGTGCCCTCGTAGAGGGCGAGGAGCTTCCTGAGCTCCGACCACTTGTCCAGGGGCTTTCGGACCTCGAAATAGAGGTTGGGCCGGTCGAAGCCGGTGGTCAGGGTGAAGGGGTCCTGGAGGCCGACGAGGGAAATGATGTCCCTGCGGACCGCCGGTGTGGCCGTGGCTGTGAAGGCGGCCGTGACCGGGCGGACCGGGAGGGAGGAGAGAAAGGTCTTGATTTCCAGGTAGGCAGGGCGGAATTCGCGGCCCCACTGGGAGACGCAGTGGGCCTCGTCCACGGCCAGGAGGGAGATGGGGCAGTGGTCTCTGAGAAAATCCATTTCCGGAGAGCGGAGGCGTTCGGGGGAAACGTAGAGCAGGCGGATGCGTCCGGAGACGCACTGCCGCAGGATGGCGCTGCGAGCCGGCCTTGTCTGGGCGGAGCTCAGGAAGGCGGCCGGGACCTGGCGCCTCCTGAGGGACGCGACCTGGTCCTCCATGAGGGAGATGAGGGGCGAGATGACCAGTGTGAGGCCAGGCAGAAGGAGTGCGGGCACCTGGTAGCAGAGGGACTTGCCGGCTCCGGTGGGCATGACGCCCAGGACGTCGCGGCCGGACAGGATGGCGCCTATGACGCCGGCCTGGCCGGGGCGGAAATCTGGGTAGCCGAACACGCGGAAAAGGGCCTCGCGGGCGGAGGCGGGGATGGGTTCGTTTTTCATGGAAAGCCTTTCTTTTGTCAGAAAATTACACGCGAAAGGCTTTAACTATTGCGCAGATTCGGAGCGGGGAATAAAATAGAAAGGAAGATGTTCGGGACGTATCGGTTCCCGGGATGTGGAATATGCCCTTATTGTAGGAGTCAGCTGGCCGCCTGTCAAGGCGGCAGACAGGGGGAAAAATGGGCGTTTACAGGTATTTCGGCAACTCATCGGCTTCTGTCCAGGTCCAAAAGGCGACCGGTGACCTCGGCAGGAAGGAACTCAGGCGCCGGGCCTTGTCCAAGGCCGCCCAGGCCGAGGCCCTGCTCGCGGAGATGCCCGGGGCGCTTGTCATCGTGGTGGCAGGGCCGGAGGGCAGGAACCGCGAGGACCTGCTTTCATTTCTCAAAAAATCGCTTCGGCCGTCGGAGATCCTGGGGGCGAATGACCTCGAGGAGCGGATCCTCACGCCTGCGCCGGGCGAGCTCTTTGTTCTCTACACGGAAAATGAAGACATTGAGTATGCCCGGATCGCGGGTGAGCCCCAGTTCCTGGAGGTGACGCTGACTTCGGGCCGCAAGGACAAGCGGCAGAAGTGGCACACCAGGCTGCTGGTCATGCGGGCCCTGGTGAGGACCCTCAAACGGATGAAAAAGGACGCGGCCCTGGAGGCTGCCTCGGCCGATGCGCTGGCCTCCTTCATCGGCCTGGATGAGGAGGACGAGGAGGATCTGCAGCATCCGGCGGAGGAGAACCTCGGTAAGGCGCGGGCGGGTGAAGTGGCCAAGTTCGTGCCCGTAGGCGGGCCGGAGAGTGATGAGCCGGAGGATGAGGACGAAGAAGAGCCGGACGATGAAGAGCCGGAAGATGAAGACGAAGAAGAACCGGATGATGAGGACGTACCGGCGCTTGAGAGCGGGGATGAGCCGGCAGAAGGCGAGTCCGGGGACGTGAGCGGCAGCGGACCGGCGGCTGAGAACGGGATTGAGCCGCCCTCTGACGAACCGGAGATCGTGAGCGAGGACCCGCCGGCGGATAAAGCGGCTAAGAAACGTGAGAAGAAGGCTGCGAAGAAGGCCGCCAAGAAGGAGAAGGCCGCCAAGAAGGCGGAGAAGAAAAAGGCCCGGTCCGCTGAGGCTAAGGCAGAGGAAGCTGCCGGGCCGACGGAGCCTGTGGCGGCAGTGTCAGCTGAGGCGGAGGAAGCTGTTCCGCCGGCGGAGTCTGTGACCGATGTGTCCGCCGGAGATGCAGGAACTGTGCCTGCGGCAGGTGCACTGGAAAAAGCGGATGAAGAGGCAGAAGAGGATTCTGAGGAGCTTGCCGGCGGGGAGGAGATCGTTTTCACGCGCCACAACCTGGAAGAATGGTTCAAGGAGCAGTACCTCGTCGACGATGACGATGAGGAGGACTACCCCCTCCAGGAGGCCATCGACCGCGCTGCCGAGGACCTGGCCAGGGCTGATGATGAGGACGCGCTGGCAGCGGCGGAGGCTGCAGAAGAAGCTGTGGAGGAACCCGCTGAGGAGCCGGCTGGGGAAGAAGCTGTGGAAGAACCTGCTGAGGAGGCGGCTGCGGTAGAAGCTGCGGAGGAACCCGCGGAGGAGCCGGCTGCCGAGGAAGCAGAGGAACCTGCGGAAGGGTCGGACAGTGATCTGTACACCCAGGGCCGGCGTCTGGGCGGCTGGAGGCGCAGGAAGAGGAGACGCTCCTGACCGGCAGCTGAGTTGTCCTGAGTTTTGCGTGTCTGTATTTTACAAACTGCCCCGCGGGGAGTATAATCATATGGTTGAACAATGCGCTCCCCGACAGGGGAATAGGAGGAGAAGAGGAAAATGAGAGCCGCCAACCTGACGCTGCTGACAGACCTGTATGAGTTGACCATGATGCAGGGCTACTTCAAGAATCCCACTGACCAGATCGTCGTCTTCGACGCATTTTACAGAAAGAACCCCTGCGACGGCGGGTACGCCATCTGCTGCGGCCTGTCCGACGTCATCGAATACATCAAGAACCTGCATTTTACCTATGAGGATATCGTGTATCTGAGGAGCCTGGGGATCTTTGAGGAGGACTTCCTGGATTATCTGGCAGGTTTTCATTTCACGGGAGACATCTGGGGTATCCCGGAAGGCACGGTCATCTTCCCGCGTGAGCCCATGCTCAAGGTCATCGCGCCCATCATGCAGGCCCAGCTGATCGAGACGGCCGTCCTCAACATGCTCAACCACCAGTCCCTGATCGCCACCAAGGCCGCCCGCGTCTGTTACGCGGCCAAGGGCGACGGCGTCATGGAGTTTGGTCTGCGCCGGGCCCAGGGGCCGGATGCCGGTATATACGGCGCCCGCGCCGCGGTCATCGCCGGCTGCGCCGGTACCTCCAACGTCCTGACGGGCAAGATGTTCGATGTTCCCATCCTGGGCACCCACGCCCACAGCTGGATCATGAGCTTCCCGAGCGAGTACGAGGCCTTCAAGGCCTACGCCAAGATCTACCCCAACGCCTGCACCCTCCTGGTCGACACCTACGACGTGCTGGGCTCCGGCGTCCCCAACGCCATCCGCGTCTTCACGGAAATGCGCGAGGCCGGCATCAAGCTGACCCGCTACGGCATCCGCATCGACTCCGGCGACCTTGCCTA
>CACXEL010000039.1 GCA_902766655.1 uncultured Lachnospiraceae bacterium
CGTCGGACCTGTCCTACGAGCGCGGCGCCATGAAGCGGGCGGAGAGCGTCGGCGTGTCCGTCGAGAACGTCCTGCTGCCCGAGGATGTGGACCGCGAGGGCCTCATTTCCGAGATCGAGCGCCTCAACGCCGATGACAGCGTGCACGGCGTCCTCCTTTTCAGGCCGATTCCCGACCACTTAAGGCCCTTCGAGAATGAAATCTTCAATCACCTGGACCCGGCCAAGGACGTGGACTGCATGACGGACCTCAGCAACGCCGGCGTCTACCAGTGCAAGCCGCTGGGCTTTCCTCCCTGTACGCCCCAGGCCTGCATGGAAGTCCTGGATTACTACGGCATAGAACTCCAGGGCAAAAATGTGACCGTGATCGGGCGGTCGCTGGTGGTGGGCCGGCCCGTAGCCATGATGCTCATGAACCGGAACGCCACGGTGACCATCTGCCACACGAGGACGGTGGACCTGGCGAAGAAGGCGTCTGCGGCGGACATCATCGTGAGCGCTGCGGGCGTTCTCGGTGTTCTGACAAAGGACTACGTGCGGCCCGGCCAGACCGTGATCGACGTCTCGGTGAACTGGGATCCGGCCCTCAAGGACGGCAGGGGCGGTGTGGCCGGTGACGCGGTCTTCGGGGAAATAGAACCCATCGTCGAAGCCATCACGCCGGTCCCCGGCGGCGTCGGCGCCGTCACGACGTCGGTGCTGATCGAGCACGTCGTCACCGCGGCAGAACGGACGTTGGCATAAGAAAACCCTGCTTTGTGAAGGCGGCTGCCTTCACAAAGCAGGGTTTTTTGTCTGATACAGCGACTGGGAATGGAAATCAGGGAGGGGCCTTTTTCCTGCTTTGGGAAAAAAGCCCCTCCCTGATTTCCGCAGGTTTATGCCCTGTGCTCCTCCTCCAGCAGGTTGGTCATGCTCTTCAGCCCGATCCCTATGGTCGAGACGTTGTGGAGCAGGGCCGAGGTGGCCGGCTGCAGAACACCGAGGACGCCCAGGGCAATCAGGGACCCGTTGAAGGTCATGATGCCGCGGTAGTTGCCGTGGATCCGGTCCATGAGGCGTTGACTCAGGACCCGGAGAGTCACGAGGGACCACAGGGAGTCGGAGGCAATCGTGATGTCGGCCACCTCCCTCGCGATGGCAGCGCCGTCGGATATGGCGATGCCGACATCCGCCTCGGAGAGAGCCGGCGTATCGTTGATGCCGTCACCGACCATGATGACGGTCCGGCCGGCCTTGTGCTCATTTCTGATGAAGTCGGCCTTGTCCGCCGGCAGGACGCCGGCCAGGCAGCCGTCGAGGTCCAGCTTCCGCGCGACCGCGTCGGCGGTACGAGGGTTGTCTCCGGTGATCATGGTGATCTTTTGGATGCCCATGCCATGCAGGGCCCGGACGACATCCCGGGCCTCCGTGCGGAGGGGGTCCTCTATGCAGATGGCGGCCATGAGCGTGCCGCCGGAGGCCAGGTAGAGGATAGAGTATTCGGCGGGAAGCGCATCGAACTTGTCCTGCTCTCCGGCGGGAACGACACAGCCTTCGTCCTCGAAGACAAAATGGTAGCTGCCGATGATGACCTTTCTCTCCTCGACGGCGCTGGCGATCCCGTGGGCCACCACATACTGGACCCGGGAATGGCGCTCCTCGTGGATGAGGCCGCGGGCTTCCGCCTCGGCGACCACGGCGTTGGCCATGGAGTGGGGGTAGTGTTCCTCCAGGCAGGCGGCCAGGCGGAGGCACTCATTTTCGTCGGCGCCGCCGAAAGTGACGACCCGGGCAACCGTGGGGCGCGCATGGGTCAGGGTGCCGGTCTTGTCGAACACGATGGAGTCAGCCCTGGCCAGGGCCTCCATGAACTTGCCGCCCTTGACGGTCATGCTGTGGTCCTGGGCCTCCCGGATGGCCGAGAGGACGGAGATGGGCATGGCCAGCTTGAGGGCGCAGGAGAAGTCCACCATGAGGAAGGAGAGGGCGCGGGTCGCATTTCTTGTCAGGAGCCAGGTGAGGAGGGTGCCGCCCAGGCTGTAGGGCACCAGGCTGTCGGCCAGGTGGAAGGCCCGGGTCTCGGCGGTGGACTTGAGCCTCTCGGATTCCTCGATCATTCTGACGATCTGGTCGTACTTGCCCGTGCCCTGGGTGCTCTTGACCTGGATGACGCAGCTGCCCTCCTCGAGGACGGTGCCCGCGTAGGCGTAGGCGCCGGGGACCTTGGGGACGGGCACGGATTCGCCGGTCATGGAGGCCTGGTTGACGGAGGCCTCGCCCTCGATGACGACGCCGTCCAGCGGAATCATGCCGCCCATGCGGACCACGATCTCGTCGCCGGTCTCCACCCGGCCCACGGGCATGAGGACTTCCCCTTCCGGCGTCCGGACCCAGACCTTGTCGATCCCTAAGGACATGCTGCGGGCCAGGTCGTCCACGCTCTTTCGGTGGGTCCAGTCCTCCAGGATCTCGCCGACCCTGAGGAGGAACATGATGGAGGAGGCCGTCTTGAAATCGCCCCTCGCCAGGGAGACCGTGATGGCCGCCGCGTCGAGGACCGGGACCTGGATCCTGCCGCGGAGGAGGCACCGGAGGCCTTCTCTGACATAGCGGACTGCCCTGCAGAAAATGAAGACAAGCCTGACCGGCTTCGGCAGCAGATATCGCCTCACGTAGTGCCCTATGACGGTGGTCAGGAGCCTGCCCTGGTATTCCCGGCTGAGCGCACGGCCGGTCTTCTCCGGGGCCATGGCCCTGATGGCTTCATTTTCATAGGAAAAGCGGGCGAGAGCGCGGATGATGGCCGCCCTTTCGCAGCTGTAGGTGATGATGGCGTCACATGTCCGGTCGTAGACCCGGACGTCCTTCACACCTTCCACGGCGCGCAGATAGTATTCGAGGATGTCCGCCTCGCGAAGGCTCATGCGATTCTTCAGAAGATGGACGCGCAGACTGCCTCTTGCGTCGTGGAGTATTTTACATTTCATAGGTGACCTCCCTCAAGAGGGGTGCGGGAGCCGCCGCAGGGGCAGGCTCCAAACAGACAAATCGCACAAAAAGCTTCATCCCCCCGTCTGCGGCCGGCCGGCGCGCGGAGCGGGGGGATCTGACATTCAGATATATTTGATTCCTTCAGGATCGGCGCCTTCACACCTGTGCTTCACTGCGGGCGCAGGCAGGTATCCTGACACATGGCAGAACGGGATAAATCGCCGGGCCCCATGCTGCGCTGCGGGCGCAGGCCCGGGAAACGGGATTTTGAGATTCCATCCGGTTCATTCCGAGAAATCTGTCTGACCTTCGCTTTCGATGCAGGCCTCCTCGGCGGCTGCGCGCTCCTCGTTGATGGCCTTGGCGTCGACGAGGATATCGTCACAGTTCTCACGGATGGTGGTGGCTGTCCTGAGAACAGCCTCTCTGCCGCGCAGGACGGCGGCGGTGGTGTGGGTGTAGACCTTCTTGGCGTCCTTGCTGCTCAGGATGGAGATGCCGGCTGTTCCGAAAAGAACACCGCCCGCGAAGAGACCGATATTTTTCCACAATGATGACATGACCCATGTCCTCCTTCTATATGGTTAGCTTCAGGTAATGCTGGACTGTTCCCGGAATGGGCCGGGCTGCCTGCCTGGGCCCATTCAGGTTTAAAGTGTAATATAATCCTGCCGCTACAAAAAGGCAAGTGGTTTTTGAAATACTGCACAAAAAAGGTCTGTTTGGAGCTGGTTTGCTTATGCTTACTGACGAAGCCGTAAGGCCCTTCCGGTATCGACGCCGGAATCCGTTCTGTCAGTTCGCCTTTCACGAGGGGCGGACTCGTTTTTTGCTTCGCCGGGAGGGGCCGAATCTTTCGAAAAGTGTATATTTATGCATAAATTAGTTCGGAAATCATTGTGACAAGCGTCAAAGTCTATGTTACAATGGACCCGTTGCATGAGAAAATCTCAATTGCGAAAGAGCAGTATTAACAGTTAATTGAGGTGGGATATGAGC
>CACXEL010000040.1 GCA_902766655.1 uncultured Lachnospiraceae bacterium
GCTGCCATGCACTCCGCCGAGATCTTTTTATCCGGTGTGAGCAGTGTCCCGTCCATATCAAAAGCGATCGCTCTGTAGCCCATCTTTGGTCCTCCGTAGATCTGCTGCATTTCTGCGGTATCCTGTATCCGCCCCTGTCTGCCTGCGCCGTTCCTGATCATTCTTAACTGTATTAACATTCTTTATTGTATCACAGGCGGCATTCATCCAGTTTGAAAAATATCGATTGATTCCTCTCCGTCCCTGTGGTAGAATATTACTAACGCAGTTAGTTATAGTCAGCGGTTTTGCAAAAGCCAGGAATCAGTAAAGGAGGCTGTCATGAATCACCCTGTCAATGATCTCAGAAGCGCGCTGGATTATCTCCGGAGCATCCCCGGACAGCTCATCGAAACAGATGTAGAAGCGGATCCTGCAGCCGAACTCTCCGGAGTGTACCGCTATGTAGGTGCCGGAGGAACGGTGAAGCGTCCGACCACTGTTAATGGTCCTGCCATGCTCTTCAACAATATCAAAGGACATCCCGGCGCCAGGGTCGCCATCGGACTGATGGCAAGCCGTGAACGAGTGGCGAAACTGTTCGGATGCCGAAAAGAGGAGCTCGGTCATCTGGTCCGGAGCTGTGCCGCAAATCCCGTCGATCCTGTTGTCATCAGTGGTCCTGCGCCGGTCCAGGAAGTAGTTCATCGCGCGGAGGATCCCGGCTTTGACCTGTTCCGTCTGATTCCCGCGCCCACCAACACTCCGCTGGACGCAGGTCCCTACATCACTCTCGGTATGTGCTACGCCACACATCCCGACACCGGTCTCTCCGACGTAACGATCCACCGGATGTGCATTCAGTCGAAGAATACCCTCTCCATCTTTCTGCAGCCCGGGTCACGGCACATCGGTGCCATGGCGGAACGGGCCACAGAGCTGGGAAAGTCGCTGCCCATTTCCATTTCCATCGGAGTGGATCCGGCTATCTCCGTCACCTCGTGCTTTGAACCGCCCACAACGCCCCTCGGCTTCAATGAGCTCTCCATTGCGGGCGCTCTTCGGAAGAAAGCCGTGGAACTGGTCCCCTGCGTTTCCGTGAAAGAAAACGCCATCGCGAACGCGGAATATGTGATCGAAGGCGAGATCCTTCCGGGCAGCAACAACACAGTCGAGGACCAGAACAGCCATACCGGTTATGCCATGCCGGAGTTTCCCGGCTACAACGGCGCTGCAAGCCATGTGTGCTGGCTCATCAAGGTAAAAGCAGTGACGCACCGGAAAGATCCCATCATGCAGACCTGCATCGGTCCCAGCGAGGAACATGTCAGCATGGCTGGTATCCCTACGGAAGCCTCCATCCTGAATCTGCTGGAAAAAGCCCTTCCCGGAAAGGTGAAGAACGTCTATGCCCACCGCTCCGGCGGCGGCAAATATATGGCGGTTCTCCAGTGCGTAAAATCCGTTCCCACAGACGAAGGAAAGCAGCGTCAGGCTGCGCTCCTTGCCTTCTCCGCCTTCCCGGAGCTCAAGCATGTGGTTCTGGTGGACGACGACGTGGACATCTTCGACTCCGACGATGTCCTCTGGGCTTTGAACACCCGCTTCCAGGGCGACCGGGACATCATCACTATCCCCGGCGTCCGCTGCCACCCACTGGATCCAAGCGCCCGGCCGGAATACAGTGCTTCTATTCTGGACACCGGCATCTCCTGCAAGACCATCTTCGATGCGACGGTACCCTTCAGCCTGAAGGACCGCTTCGTCCGTTCTCCCTTCCTTGAAGTGGATCCTGACAAGTGGATCCCCGGATTCGGAAAGTGAACAGATTACCGGAGGATACTATGAAAAAACGGCTCATCATCGGCGCGACCGGCGCCAGCGGGCTCCCACTGACCATAGAATGCCTGAAGATCCTTAAGAAGGCGGAAGATGTCTCCGCCTGCCTGATCATGAGCGACAGTGCCTGGATCACGCTGAAGCAGGAAACAGACCTTTCCTCCGAAGAACTATTCTCCCTTGCCGACGAGGTCTATGATCCCCGCGATATCGGCGCAGGTCCTGCCAGCGGCACCTTTCGCACCGCGGGAATGCTGGTGGTTCCCTGCAGCATGAAGACTCTGGCCGGCATTCACTCCGGATACGCGGATACCCTTCTGCTCCGTGCGGCAGATGTCACCATAAAAGAGCAGCGCCCCCTGGTACTTGCTGTCCGGGAGAGCCCTCTTTCTCCCATCCACCTGAGGAACATGCAGGAACTCTCCATGATCCCGGGCGTACGCATCATCCCGCCGATGATGACCTGGTACACCCGGCCGAAGTCCGTGGAGGAGATGACACACCACATGGCCGCAAAACTTCTGGAGCCCTTTGGGATCGAATCGGAAAACTATCATCGCTGGCAGGGCATATGAACTGCTGATAATTCTGAATGCCCGCTTCTGTATGCCCCCGGAAAGGAGGCCCCCTTTGAAGACTTACTGCATCCCCCTCTCTTTCTCTTCGCTTCTGGTGGAGGCAGCCCCCATCGGCCAGGACCTGCTGCTCACTGTCCGCGGCGGGGACGCTCCCCACATCGGATGTGTCGTCCTTACGGAGCCCCGTCTGTCCCTGACGGGCAGCGGCTCCGTAAGCTGCACTTCCTCCGTGCTTTCCGTCACCGGCCACAAGGATGAATTTCTCTGCCGCACGCTTGCCGAAAAAGCCGCGGTGCAGTACAACACAAGAGTTGTATGCACCGGCGGCTTTCATATCGATTCTGTATTGCAGGCGCAGCTGGATGAGATCCTGGCTGCGGTGCGGGAATTCCGCTTCCCTGAAAAAGAACAGCTCTTCACGTGACAAAGATATTCTTAACTGACTCTGCGGACCGCAAACCGGGTCATGTAGCCGGAAGACAGGACTCCGCAGGCTGCTGCTGCGATCATTTCTGCCGGATCCGCGGCGGAAGCTGCGCACCTTATCACGTTGCTCTCCTCCCGGATCCATATGCTTCCAGCATACTGCTTAAGTATTCCGGCCGCATGTTCCGCAAGATCCCGCTCCCTCACTCCCTTGAGGATCTCAAATTCAACACTGTAGATCGACTGCAGGTCTGCCTCCTCCATCTTTTTTTTGTCTTCTTTCGTTTTTTCCGAAAAACTGACTTTAAAATCAGCAGAATGACTTATCCCGTACAGTTTCTCCACCACTCCGGCGGAAAACGCAGCCCGGACGGCTCCTGCGGGATCGTCTGTGCTGAATTTCGCTTCGATCGTGTTTCTTTCCATAAAAACAGTCAGGCGATCCGCCGCGGGATCCAGTTTTTTCCTCATTTCCTCCAGAGATCCGCTGTCCGAAAAAGAAACATTCACGACGTAAGTTACAACCGGAAGCGACCCGTCTGTCCTCCGCACCTTACCTTTGTCGAACACATAAGGTTCTTCGACATCCATCTCTTCCGGCGCAGGTTCCGGTGTCATTTCCTTTCCCAGAAAAACGTCTGTCATGCCCTCCAGAAACGACACAAATCCCAGAGCGCCTGCATCGACCACGTCGTTTTCCCTTAAAATATCCATTTCATATTTCGTCTGGACAAGCGCCCGCCCGGCAGCCGCGAGGACAGTCTCCCACATCCGGAACTCTGTATCTTCAGTATCGCTCCCTCCCTGTTTCAGATCTTCCAGAAACTTCTTTCCGGCCCTCACAGCCTTTTTCGCGACCGTCAGCATCGTGCCTTCCTCCGGCTGGAAAACAGCCCGGTAAGCGGCGTCAACGCCATCAGAAAGCGCGTTTATCAATTCTTTTGCAAAAACACGGTCCCTGAAAGGCACATCGGAGGAAATCCGCACCGCTGCCCCTCGCATCATGGCTGCAAAAATCGCACCGGAATTACCCCGGGATGCCCGCAGCATATACTTTGCAGTGTCCTCTATGACCTCGGCGGGAGTACAGTTCTCTTCCATCCGCAGAAGATGCTGTTTTGCCATCCCCAGGGTCAGGGTGAGATTCGCACCGGTGTCCCCGTCCGCCACCGGAAAAAGATTGATCCGATTCATTTCCCCGCTTCTTCCGGCGACCCGGTTCGCGCCGCTGATGAAGGCGTCCCTCAGCATTTTTCCCGTGACCATATATTTCCCGGCATCTCCTTCCTGGATACTCCCTGTTTACCAGTTTAACAGAGGAAGAAAGGTATTGAGATCTGTCTCCTGCTCAAAAGAAGCGCAGCGGTCCATTACTTCCCGGATCTTTTCATCTGACAGAAGCCCTTTTGCCCCAGTGACAAATTTGTTTACCAGTTCATCAAAACCCACCGGGTTCTGCGGAGATCCCTTCAGGTCATAGCACTCTTCTCCGTACTCCGTGCCGTCCTTCATGATGAGCTTTACCACAGCCCCTCTTCGCCTCGGGTACAGCGCGTCTACTTCCGGATCCATGGTAACAGTCACTTTGCCGGAGACCTCCAGGTACTTCGGATCCGTATACATCTCCTCTGTCAGATGCCGTACCGCTACGCCGCGGTCGATGAGTGCCGCCGCCACGCCGTAGGCAATGCTGAACTTCGCGTCGCCCGGGTTTTTCGGCTCTTTGATTTTTCCTGTAAGGTCGTAAGCCACGTGATGGGTTCCGACTTCGACGCGTTCCACCTCTCTGTAATCGATGTCATGGGCCCGGGCTTCATTCAGCACCGCCTCAATGGCCGGCTGGGAATGACGGCAGGTCGGGTAGAACTTGGAATAAGTCTCCGTGATCTGGAACGGCCTTCCCAGATCTTTTCCCGCCTCGTCCGGGTCGATCTTTTTTGACATTGCCTGAAAGAGTCCCGTTTTTCCTTCAAAGACGGTCGCTGTTCCTTCAAGCCCTTCTCTCGCCACATACGCGCAGCTGATGCCGTTCATGGCGGCATTTCCCACCATGACACACTTGGACTGCTGTCCGGATACCGTGGCTTCCATGAGCCCTGCGGCCTGAAGGCCGCTCATTCCCAGTCCTGCAGTCAGCTGCTCCGCAGAAAGCTTCATCAGCTTTCCGGCCACCGCCATCGCGCCGATGGTATCACAGGTGGCAGATGGATGGAATCCATGATCGATGAGTTCAGGGGCCTGGGCGACCGCCAGACGGTACACAGTCTCATAGCCCAGAACGATAGCTGTGAGTACTTCCCTTCCGCTGCTGCCGAGTTCTGCTCCCATTACCAGCGCCGTCGGGATCACCACGGCTCCCGCGTGGACTCCGGCGAACTTGTGGCCGTCATCCAGTTCGATCGCATGAGCGAATGTAGCGTCCAGCATGGCAGCCCGGGCTGCCGGGAAGCCCCACGGACAGTCCGGGCCAATGGGCTTGTGCGCGCCCGTTCCCAGAAAAGAGACCGCCCTTTCAAGCTGTTCCGCATAGGCCCATCCGGAACGGCCGGCAATCATGGCTCCGATGGTGTCCAGAAGCCGTTCCTTCGCTACCGAAATGATCTCCTGCGGGATATCCTCATAGTCCGTCTCGTAAATCAGATTTGCAAACTGTCTTGTAAGTTCCATAGTCCCCTCCAAATTACTAACACCGTTCACTAACATTGTAAGTTATTGGAGGGTGTCCGTCAAGAATAATTGTCCCCGTGCCCGGATCGATTTTTCTCTCCCATCAGCAGATCACAGCCTGACAGTTCTGCCTTCCTTTCTGGCAGCGGCTTTTTTCGGCCGCACAGCAGCATAGCCCACAGATACGCTGCCGAAGATATCCTCGTCCTCTCTCAATCCCAGACGTCCGAAGATCTCCCGTACTGCCGGCACCTCCGTCAGCCAGTGAGGCTGGTTGGACCAGCAGGCGCCCAGTCCCAGTGCCTCCGCGGCGATCAGGATGTTCTCAAGCCCCACGGCGCAGTTCGCCATGCTGTTGGAGTGCTTCCTGGGTGCGACAGCGGAGATCAGGGTCGGAGCATGGAAAATGAAATGATAGTTTTCCGTCATTGCCCGGCGGATTCCTTTTGCCATCATCTCTCCTTCCACGACAGGCCTTGACCGCAGTTCATCCCGGATCACAAGGTTCAGTTCCTCCAGCACTTCCGGATCCTGTATCACCAGAAACCTGCTGTTCTGGAGATTTCCTCCGGTAGGAGCGTACAGCGCACAGGTCAGAAGCGTTTCCAGTTCTTCTTCCGTGATCTGCTTCGGCTCATAGGCACGGATGCTCCGCCTTGACAGAATATCTTTCACAGTCTGATTCTCGATCATAGGTACTTTCTCCCCTCCACTCTGAAAAAAGCATAAAACCGTGTCCCGGCGCCAGAATCGTATCTGACGCCGGGACACCGCTGTTATGCACATTTTATTTTCTGTTCTTCAGCATCTCCTCCCAGTTTTCCGGGAGTTCGATCTTCTTTGTGGTAGGCCAGCCCATGAAACCGTTCTGAGCGCCGATGATCATGTGATCCCGGGCCGGGTCGCCGCTGACCACCAGGATGACGTCGTCCGGAGACGCCAGCATCCGTACAAAGCGCTGATCTCCGTCATCCGTGTAATTGCCGTCCTTGTCATAGAACGCAAGGGCGCCGTCCTTCGTTACTTCGAATTTACCATATTCTTCCTTCGTGCCCAGGAATTCCGGCCAGTTGCCGGCATCCACACCGATCTTGAACCTCTCGGTGAGACGTCCTCCCAGATTCGACAGGCGGAAGCGCGCATGCTCGAACAGGTGCTGCTTCACGTCCTCCTTCGTAAAGCCCTCCCGGATCAGGGAATCCACAATGGTGGGTGTGAGCACGATAAGCGGCATGACGTGCTGTCCGCGGAAGAAGAACTGGATGAACATGTGGTTGTCCGCCATACGGAGTTCGATGCTGCGGAGAATACCCGCCGCAGTGGGCCAGCCGACCTCGATGCCCTGCGTCCTTTCGGTGCATGTCATGATAGTGACAGTGCTGTCCTCTTCTCTGAAGCCCCGGTCCACACGGAACGGCTTCCAGCCGATCTGGTGTATGTACTCATCATTCTCGGCGAGAATGATACGGAAGTTGTCGCCAAAGCAGCCCTTGTCGGTCTTATGCGGTATGAATCCCGCAACATTGCGGAGATACATTCTCCAGAAACGGCCGATGCTGGTGTTTGCCTGAAAACCCGGACGCAGAGCGCCCTGGGTGCAGTTGAACTTCAGGTCTTCGACGATCTTTCCGCTGACTATGGTCATGACCTCCGTCGCGGGGGTGTGTCCCAGGTTTTCCTGGGCAAAATACGGATCGCACATCGCCTCGGTCAGCGCCAGGAGCACAGGCATATATTCCGGGCGGCAGCCGGACATGACGCCGTTTACAGCGACACTCCAGACTGTTGCCTTTGTATTGTTCGGTTTCAGGATTCCGAGGACCTCCTCCGGATCCCGTTTTGTAAACTTCATGAACTCGTCAACGCGGTCCAAAGTCGGCGGCACGACCGGAAGTCCCTCGGACCACTCCTTTTTCAGGAAGTACTCCTGCACTTCGTCAAAAGTACCGGCAAAGACGATATCCCTCGGCTTCGGATCTTTTTTCTTCTTCGCGTCCTTCGGCTGTACGGTCAGGCCCTTGATCACCTGGTCAAGCATGCCTTCCACCGCATTCCGGTATACCTGTTCATTCGGTGTGGTATTGACGTGTCCCGGATGTGTGGCGTAGGGAAGGTTCGGGAAGCCCTCTCCGGCAGCAGTGAAGCTGCCCGCCGTCTTGAATCCGTCACAGCAAAGTGTCACTGTGGGGATCCCCAGTTTTTCGACCAGAATACTTGCACGCGTCACGGCGGCGATACAGGACCCTCAGCAGCCCACCCCGCATATGACAGCATCGACGCCGAAATCCTTCAGCTTCTGCGGAAGCTCCGCCAGGACCTGCCGCTCATTCGCGCCGTGGATCTCGCCGAATTCTTTCCAGCTGATCAGCTTGATCCCCGGATATCTCTTCGGCAGCTCGGCTTCAAAGGCATCAAACATGATGTCACCTTTAAAGACCCAGTCCCACAGCTCTGCCACGACTTTGCCTTCCAGCGTGTCGAGGCGTTTCGCCAGCTTCATGCCAACAGCAGTGCTGGGAGTGGATGGCCATACAACTTCAAAGTTTTCTCCACCCATGGCTCTTTCCTCCTTTTCTTTTTTCAATGGCAATGATAGCCGGTTAGCTATAGGGCTATCATTGCTAACTATGTTAGTAATATGCTTTTATTATACAGTCTGCCATTCCTTATTTCAAGTGTTTGAAAATTCATTATAAATTCTTCCGATTTATAGGCTGTCACGATATGACCGGCAGTCAGAGAAGCGCGGACAGCGTCTGACCCGCTGTCCGCGCTTCTCTGTTATGGAGGCTTTATACAATGGACTGGTATCCGAAATGTGACTCTCAGGCCAGCGTATTGATATAGCGGCCCAGATTCATGGCGGCTGTCGCGCCGTCACCTGCTCCGGTCACGATCTGCTGAACAGAATTCTGGCGGATATCGCCCGCCGCATAGATGCCGTCGATGGCGGTCTTCAGATTCATGTCCACCGGCACCTGCCCGTTCGGCAGAAGCTCCAGCGTATCCTTCAGGAAAGCGGTGTTCGGGATGTTGCCGATTCGGATGTATCCACCCTGCACATCCAACGTCTTCACTTCTCCGGTCGCCCTGTCCTGGATCTCTACGCCCTCTACCCAGTCGGTACCAAGGATCTTATTCGTCTGGTAATTGCACAGGACTTCGATATTTCCCGTTTCCTCCGCCCTGTCCAGCATGATCTGGGAAGCTTTCGGCTTCTCCATGAATTCCACTACGGTGACCTTGCACCCCAGTTTTTCAAGAAGAAGAGCCTCCGTCAGTCCGGAATCGCCTGCGCCGGCAACAAAGACCGGTTTTCCTGCGCTGATGGCGCCATCACAGGTCGCGCAGTAGTAAACGCCCTTGTTCGCAAGTTCCTTCTCACCCGGTACGTTCAGCAGTCTCGGGTGGCAGCCGGTCGCAACGATCACGCCCTTACAGGTGTATGTCTCGTCTTCAGTTTCCACGATCTTGTAATTTCCTTTGTCGACGATCCTTGTGACCTCGCCGCTCTCCATCTCCACGCCAAAGCTGGAAGCCTGCTCCATCATCGCACTGGCCAGCTCCGGTCCCTGAATGCCTTCACCGAAGCCCGGGTAGTTCTCGATCAGCTGACGGCTCATCATTTCGCCGCCCATGGCGCCCTTTTCCATAATGCAGGTCTCAAAGCCCGCACGCGCGCAGTAGATGCCTGCAGCCAGCCCCGCGACACCTGAGCCGATGATGATAACGTCATAATCTGTATACATGAGAGCCTCCTTTTGTTTGATCCGGTTTGTTATATTCTATAATAGCTAACATTGTTTGTCTATATATTATACTAACGCAGTTAGTATGTCAAGTTTCAGTTTCTCTTTTTTTGATACTTACTGAAAGCATAATATATCCATGTCGTTCATCACGGAATTAAATAAAAAAAACAGGAGCTGCCGCCCTGGGTGACATACCAGTCACTCAGTGCGGCAGCTTACAGCATTCAGTATGAGATTATACTGTCCGTGGTCTTCTCAGATCAGCCCCATTCCGGAGAACACCATGGAAAGCAGCGGGACCAGAGTGAAGCCCATGACCAGTGTCAGAGCAGTCAGCTTCCAGTTGCCCTTGATGGCGTCCGAGAAGGTGAAGTGACCGGTTCCGAAAGTGTACTGCCAGGTTCCTTCAATAGGGAAGATATAGTTGACACCCGCCTGCAGACCGACGACGAACATGGCTGCCGCAACGGGAAGACCCGCACCGTAAAGGACCGGTCCGATGACAGCCGCAGAAAGCGCGCCGTTGGCAGAACCCTGCGGAACCAGGCAGTGGACCAGAAACGCTGCGATGGTGCCCATGACAAAGACCATGATGGTGCTCCAGCCTTCCGGATTCGCGAAGATCTTGTTGACGACCCACTCGCCTGCGCCGGTCTTTGCCATGCCGGTCGCCATCGGGAAGATGCACAGCATGGTGACGACGACCATTGCGGAGAAGTTTTTCTTGTAATCCTTAGCGGAAAGGAGGTTGATGCCCGGCATCATCATGATAAACATGCCTGCCATGGCTACGGTAGCGGTATCCAGCTTTTTGACCCAGTTGCTGGCAAAGAACAGAATGACCATGATCGCGGTGCAGAGGATATACCACCAGTCCTTGGTCTGAAGCTTCTCAGGAATGGAATCGAACAGCTTGTTGATATTATCTTCCTGCTCTTTGGTGAAGGGCTCCGGCTTAAAATATCTCGGGAGCGCCCAGGCCGCAAAGATGGTGCTGATCAGGCCGATCGGGACGCCAAACAGGGCCCATTGGAGGAAGGTCATGGGGATGCCGGCTACGGTCTCCGCCAGGTCCATGACAGCGATGTTGACAGAGTTGGAGCAGGGCAGGAACAGGCCGCCGGTCATTGCGCCGGTGGTGATGGCAAGCATCATGCCGCCCGCAAGCCGGGAAGTTCCAGGCTCCGGATCGCCGATGGCGTGAACAACGGACATGACAACAGCCAGAACGACGATCTGGGCAGCGCCGTCAGAGACGAAAATGGAGATAATAGCCGCGAGCCAGAGGACGGAGCTGATCATCTTTGCAGAACTCCCCTTGGACATACGGAAAAGACCTCTCAGAATGATGGCTGCCAGATTCGTATTCTGCAGTGCCGCACCGATTCCGAAGCCGGCCATGCAGAAGTACACGGTCGATGAGCATGCAGCCTGCTGGATCTCCTTCCATTTCATAACGCCGGTGTACTTCATGACAATGATGATCATAAAGCAGGCGGCTGCCATTGGCATCGCCTCGGAGATCAGAAGAATGACCGTGCCCACGACAATACCAAGCATGACCCAGCCTTCCACGGCCAGTCCTTCCGGTGCAGGTGTCATCAGCGTAAATGCCACAACAAGCGCTGCCACGGCGATCATTGCGAGCCGGAATGCCGGATTCTTTTTGACAGATGTTTTCTGTGCTGCTGCAGTACTCATAAAAAAACCCCCTTCTGATAAATTATATACTGGTTTTGAACCCTTAGACTACGGACTGCTGTCAGATGTCTATTCTCTGGGATACGGGATATCCCATAAAACCGTTCTGTGCGCAGATCAGGACATGATCCCTCCCCGGATCTCCACTGATGAGAAGCTGAAAGGCGTCCGGTCCGAAGACCATCTGCACCTTCCGGTCCAGATCTTTTGTTGTTCCGATCTGTTCCGGCCAGTTTCCCGCTTCGATCCCCTGATAAAAGCGGGTTATGGCGGCGGTCCCGAGCTGCCGGAGACTTACCCTGGCATGCTCATAAAAATGCTGCTTCACCATCTCTTTTGTATAGCCGGCATTCACCAGGATCTTCACCACTGCCGGAGGCAGGATCACGACCGGTCTGGTATCCATCCCGCGGAAGAAGAACTCAATGAAAAGATTGTTGTCCTCCATCCTTTTTTCTATGTTCTCCAGCACCTTTTCAGCCGTGTCCGCTCCCACCTGGATCGCCTGCGTTTTTTCCGTGCAGGAGGTGATCGTGACAACGCTGTCCTCTCTGGAGAATCCTCTGTCCTCCGCAAGAGTCGGCCATCCGACAGAAACAGCGTAATCCTCATTTTCCGCGACGACTACACGGAAGCTGTCGCCGAAACAGCTCTTGTCCGCTTTGTGGGGGACAAAGGTCGCCACATTGTGCAGATACAGTCTCCAGAAGCGGCCGATGCTGGTGTTTGCCATGAATCCCGGCCGCATGACCCCCTGGGTGTAATTGAAACCGAGCTTTTTGATCACCGGCCCGTTAACGATGATCATCTCCTCCATTCCCGGAGAATGTCCCAGATGTTCATGCTGGAATTCCGGCTTCAGCAGCGCTTTGACTATTGCAGTAAGTACAGGCATATATTCCGGTCTGCAGCCGGCCATCACGCCGTTCACCGCAATGTTCCAGGGTGTCACTTCCCGCTGGTCCGGCTGAATGATCCCGAGGATCCTGTCCTCCGGTTCATTCGAATATTTCAGGAATGCCTCGATCTTTTCGATGGTCGGCGGAACCAGCGGAAGTGCGTCGCTCCATTCATGTTCGTAGAAATACTCGTTCACCTCTTCAAAGCTGCCGCGGAAAATGATCTCTCTTTTCTCTGGCTCGCGCACGTTTTCCGCTGCGGGCGGCTGAACTGTCAGCGCCTTCACCACCTCGTCCGTCATGACTGTTCTTACAGTCTCCCTGACTTCTTCATCGGTGCACAGGAGCGGATGTCCGGGGAACACAGTAAAAGGCAGATTGGACATCCCGAGTCCCCCCGCGGCAGCTTTTCCATTGGACACAAAAGCTTCTGTCATAATAGAAGCCGTCGGCAGACCAAGCTTTTCCACCAGGACGCTGGTCCTGACATCTGCAGCAGCTCCGCTGGCGCCGCCCCCGACGCCCACAATGGCGCAGTCCGCGCCGCAGGCCTTCAGCTTTTCCGGCAATGCTTTTAAGACTTCCCTCTCATCAGCTCCGTGGATCTCCCCGAACTCCTTCCAGCTTATAAAGCGGATCCCCGGATACCGTCGGGATAGTTCCTCTTCAAAAGCCTGAAACATGACATCTCCCTTGAACGTCCATGACCAGAGCTCTGCGACTGTTTTACCTGTCAGGCTCATAAGCCTGCGAGCAGGAAGCTGTTCCTGGATGCTCTTCTTCCCTCCGGGCCAGACTACAGGATAAACCCCTTTTCTTTCTTCATCCATGGCGCTCCTTTGATAACTAATTGCGTTAGTTTACGGTTTTATTATATGCCCACAGGAGATGTATTTCCAATTGATTGTTGTTTTCCTATAGATGCTTATATAGTCATCTGTCTATCATTTTTCAAACAACCATCAACAGACTGCCCCTGATTCCTTGACACGATCCGAAAAATCTACTATACTAACATTGTTAGCATATGTTCCGCTCCATACTTCCCCTGGGGTCAGGAGGTTCCATGGATATTTCCGCATTAAAATATTTCATTGTCGTCGCCCAGACTGAACATATGAACCGGGCCGCCGCGCAGCTGCATATCACACAGCCGTCCCTCTCCACATGCATCCGCCGCCTTGAGGCGGATATCGGTTTCCGGCTCTTTGACCGGAACGGAAGAAACATTCAGCTGAACGAATACGGGAAGGTTTTTCTGAATGCCTGCCTCCAGATCGAAGACTCTTTAAACAGTGCCCTTTCCGAGATGGACCGCATCCGCACCAGCGCCGTCAGCTATTTAAGGCTTTGCTGTTCTAACTCTGCAACAAACTCCTTTATTATTGACCAGCTTCTTGCCAGGGGACTGCACCTTCAGGTCAGTGAAGTTTCCGAAAACTGGGAGCATATGCTGCTGGGCTCCAAGGCAGACCTGGTGATCACCATGGGACACTCTGTGACCGAAGGGATCTCCCATAGTATTCTGCATTTCCGCAGGCTTGTCCCCGTGGTACACAAGTCCCATCCTCTCGCCGCCCTGAAGAATATCAGTCTGAACGAGCTTCAACGGCATGCCTTCTGCTCAACAGCCTCATCGCACTCCATGATCAGCATCATACGGGCGCAATGTCCCGAACTGAATTTCCATCCCCGCATCGCTTTCCTCGGCAGAAATTCTTCCGACATGCTGAAAGCTATTCAGTCCGGTGTCTACGTTGGAATCATGGTCCAGCGGAATCTTCCTGCGGATCCGGATCTGGTGATGCTTGACGTGGATGATTTTCATGTCTTTCTTCCCATTTTTCTTTACTGGAGAAGTACGGACACCGACAACAGTGTACAGACAGCTGTGCGGCAGGAGATCCAGGATTACTATCAGGCCCTGGAAAAGGAATCTCCCTGAAGCGCTGCTTTCTCATCCTTCCTTTTCGACATATAAAAAGCGCGGACCCTTTCCTGGATCCGCGTCTTTCATTTACTATTCTTCTGCTGCTACACTACGCCTGGTCTGGGATTATGCGGTGCTTTTCGGGATCAGACAGGCCAGATGCTGCAGAAACCCACCAGAGCCATGGCAGCTCCGATCAGCGCCATCACGATCCCGAGGATCAGCTGCCCCCTGATCAGATAATCGTTGAATTCTTCCGGAGCAAGCCCGATAAACTGAGATCCTGCTGTGGAAAAAGGTGAAATGGGCGTTGCCAGCGCACCGATCTGTGCGGCAGCATAAAGTGTTACCGGGTTCAGGCCGGTCGCCGATGAAAGAGCCGGCACCATGGGAAACATCAGCGGAAGCACTACGCCTGTTCCACTTGAAAACACGCTCAGGAATGCGGCAATCAGAAGGAATACCGGCGGGAGGAGGAACCTGGGGAAGGACGACCCTTGAAAGAATGCCACTACCAGATCCTCAAGTCCTGCTTCTTTCGCAAGTTCCATCAGGAACGCGACACCAGATACGATCATGACCGTGTTCATGGGAATTCTCTGCAGAACCTTTTTCGGATTTGCCAGCTTCATGGTCGATGCGATCATGGAGAAAATAATGAGGATCGCATGGGGTTTGCAGAGATTCACAAAGGTTCTGGCGAAAGAACCCTTTGGGAATTTGACCAGTGTATTCAGGATATTCGGTACTACCATCAGGAAGAAACAGGTAAAGATGAGCACAAGGGTCTTCTTTTGAATATCATTAAAGGGCTCCGGCTTTTTCTGCAGCGCCTCGATCTTTACTCCCTTTCCAAGCTCGCTGCCATCTTTCTTCTTCAGATGGAAATAGAAGTAGATCATGGCGACCTGAACGATCTTGCTGAGAACAAAAAGCCCATAGGTGTGGAAGTATGTGGCAAATCCAAGCTCTTCCCCGGCACTTTCCTGAACAAGTCCATACAGAACGACACCGGTTCCGGTAAAAGGATTCATGGTACCGCTGTTATAGCCGCAGTCTATGGCAAAGACAAGAAGCAGCGGATCCATTCCGATCTGCTGGCAGATCGCGTATCCGACAGGTGCCAGAAGGACGATGGTTCCCGGTCCTGCGCCGAGATAGCCCATGATCATGGCGATGACCGCAAAAACCGCAGGAACCATCACCACTTTATCCCGAAACAGATACAGCATCTTTGACCCCAGAAGATTCAATGTGCCGTTCTCCCGGGCAAACCCGTAAAACAGAGCTCCTCCGATCAGGAAAAAGACCCAGTTGTCCGGCCAGTAACCATAGACGTTGGCAACGCTTTTTCCCATAAACAGGACGCCGATCAGGAAGGCTCCAGTCATGGCAGTGATACCGAGGTTTACACCTTTTGTGAATGAAAGCACGATCGCAATAGCCACTGCCAGAAAACACAGGAGTATTATGGTATTGTTGCTCATAAGATTCCCTCCGTTGATTCTTTGCGCAGGCGGCATATTCGCTTCCCGCCCATGCACTAACACCGTTTGTTATTCTGAATTATAAACTATCGCTGTTCGTCTTTCAATAAATACCCTGCATTTATTAATAGTTTTTTGTCATCGGTTTCCTTTCTCTCCGGCAGACTGATAGTTCAGAAGCTATTAATACCAGCACAAATAATCCCTGCAGAGGGTTTCAGCCAATCCATCTGCAGGGATTATTTTCCGTTAATGTTATTTCTTTTTTGCCTCAACGAGTTTTTCTTCCCAGTTCGCCGGCAGCCGGACTTCGGCGCTGGTGAGTTTCGCCATGGCAAGATTTGACCGGAAGAACTGACTTCGGTTTCTCGTCAGGTCTCCGACTACGATCACAAGAATATTCATCGCCTTTCCGAACAGCGGCACCATCCTCTTCGGATCGTCCGATTCATGCCACTCCGGCCCGAGATTGCCCTTCTCCACCTCTTCCTTCAGACTGTAGGGATGCCAGTGATTGAAGCGGGATGCATTCAGCTCGAAATACTCCGCCGTTACCTTTGTGTGCTCCAGAATGTATTTCGCGATAGTCTCCTTTGTATAGCCAGCGTCCGCAAGGCGCTTCGCCACCACCGGACTCAGGAAAAGCACATGATTCTCATGGTAGTCGCGCATGGTCTGATAGGGCTCGATCATTCTGGCGGCCCAGTCCACCATATAGTCAAGATGCTGCTCCGCGGTCGCTCCATTTGTCTGCATCGGATCACTGGCAATACGACCGGAGACGATGGACACCACATTGGATCCCTTCGGGAAACCCTGCAGCTCCGCGACTGTCTTGAATCCGAGTTCATCACAGACTTCGTCATTCTCCGGAATGACAGGACGGAACATCTGTCCGTGGGAAGCCATATCGGTGGATCCAAGCTGGAACCCGGCGATGTTTTTCAGCATCAGGTGGAAAGCGCGGCTCAGTGTCACGTTCGGCAGTGTATCCGCCCTCTGGTGTCCGATCTTGTAATTGAATTCCAGCTCATTGCGGATCGGTCCGTTCAGCATGATCATCGGCTCCCAGCCGGGAGTCGCGCCATAGTCCTTGATGGAAAACTCCGGTTTCACCATAATATCTGCCATTGCAAGAAGGACAGGCATATACTCCGGACGGCAGCCAGCCATAACGCCGTTCACTGCAGCTTTCCAGACTGTGCAGACATTCTTGGAAGGCTCGACGATGCCGATCTCTTCCTCAGGATCCCTGTCTGTATACTTTAAGAACTCCTCGACCCGTTCCACAGTCGGCGGCACCACAGGCAGACCATCCGCCCATTTTCTGTCATAAAAGAACTTCTGGACTTCTTCCCACGTGCCTTCGAATACGGTTTCCCTGGGATCCGGTCCTTTCTTTTTCATTTTCTTCACGGTGCTCTTCACGGGCTTTGTCAGCGCATCGATAATGCGGGGCATCAGGACCTCATGAATGTTCTCCCGCACCTTTTCCATGGAATCCATCGCGATGGGATTCGGGTACTCGATCATGCGGGCGTCCGGGAAACCGGCGCCCTTGGCGTTGGCTTTCGCCATGGTCGGGAATCCCTTACAGAGAATGCCGACTGCCGGGATACCGCAGTTTTCTACCAGGACCACGCCTCTGGCGACCGCCGGGGAGCAGGTGCCGCAGCAGCCGTTTCCGACGATAACTGCATCCACCTTCTCTTCCTTCAGCATGTCCGGAATGGCTTTCATGACCGCAGCGGCCTTTTCCGGATCCGGATTATGGAAGTTTCCGAAATGCTGGTAAGGGATGATCTTAATATCGGGATAGCGCGCTTTCAGTTCCTCCTCAATGACCGGGAATGTATCGTCGCCGCGGAAGGACCAGTTCCAGAGCTCCGCTACTGTTTTTCCGTTCAGATCCGGAAGAGAAGGCGCGACATCTTTATACTTTGAAGCAGGTGTTCCTACAGGATAGACAACTTTGAATATCTCACTCACGGTTTATTTCTCCTTTCCGGGAACCGTCATAAAGAACAGCGGGCTTTATCTGTTATCAGTTTACTAACACTGATAGTTTTTGTCAAATTGATATCTATTTCTGATTGATAGCCAGAAGGCTATCAATCAATCGCTGCCCGTTTTTCTTCCGATTCCAGTTTCCCGGTAAGACGCCTGACCGGATCTCCTGCTTCCCCTTCCAGCTTTGTATACTTCCTTCCGTCATAAGCTTCCAGGAGCATCTGCGAATATTTTCTGGAGGTGCCGAGAAGATCCCTGAACTCGGCAAGAGTGATCTGCCCCTCTGTAATGATTCGTTCCTTCAGTACCTGAAGTGCTCTGTTCCAGGCTTCCTTTCCCATGTAATAATTCTGGTTCACCTTGACCAGCACGCCCTGCTTCTGAAGATCCGCAAGTATCTGTTTCACCAGCTTTTTGTCCCTGTATTTTGCGTAAAGTTCATCGTTCACCGGGACATTGACACCCGCGGCCCGGTAGATTTCCGCGATCTCAGCCTGTATTCTCAGGTGCTCTCCTTCCACAGAGGAGGCGAATCCTTCAAGGCATACAGCACTGCCTTCCGCCGCCAGCACCTTTCTTTTCAGCAGCTCTGCGACAAGAAGCTCCTGCACCGCAGCTTCCGCGCCGA
>CACXEL010000041.1 GCA_902766655.1 uncultured Lachnospiraceae bacterium
CGTGCCGCTCTTGCCGGCCAGGCCCATGTTCGGGAACCAGGCCTCACCGCCGGTGCCGTAGGCCATCACGTCCTCCATAGCATCGGTCAGAAGCTTCGCCGTGGAAGGGGTGACCACTTCGTGGGTGTGGGCCCTGCTCTTGAGAAGGACCTTCCCGTCCTTGTCAAGGACCCTGGTGTAGTAGACGGGCTCAAGATAAATACCCCCGCGGGCCAGGGCACTGTAGGCTGCCGTCATTTCAAAATTGCAGACGCCGCCATGGGTGCCGCCGATGGCCAGGGCCTCGACCTCGTCCTTCTCGGTCAGGGTCGTGATGCCGAAGTCCCCGATCTGCTCCAGGACCTCGTTCATGCCGACCTCCTGGAAGCACTTGAGAGCCACCACGTTGCTGGACTCCACGATGGCCTGGCGGACGGGGATGCGCCCGCTGTAGGTCTCGCCCGAGTTGCGGATCGAGGTCCCGTTGGTGTAGGAATAGGGCGCGTCGTCGAAGACCGTGCCCAGGGTGATGACCCCGGAGTCGATGCCGGCCGCGTACTCGCCCAGGATCTTGATGGTGGATCCCGGCTGGCGGACGGAGGAGAGGGCCCGGTTGTAGACGAGGCTGGCCGTCTTCTCGCCGCGGCCGCCCACCAATGCCCGGACCTCCCCGGTCTCGTTGTCGATGATCACACAGGTGGCCTGGGCGTCGGAGTCGTAGTTGTTGGGATTGTTGATTTCCTCCTCCGCGATGGTCTGGAGGTCCGAGTCCACCGTGGCGCAGATGGTCAGGCCGCCCCGGTAGATCAGGTTCCAGGCCTCGCCCTCGGAGTAGCCGATCTTCTTCAGGTCCTCCAGGATACTGTAAATGAGGGCATCCTCGAAGTAGCTGAAAATTTCCGCCGACCCCTGGCCGCTCCGCTTGATCTCCTGGATCCGCGTGTAGACGTCGTCCGCCAGGGCCTCCTGATACTCGTCTTCGGTGATGTAGCCCTGGTCACGCATCTTCTTCAGGACCCACCGGCGCCGGTCTGCATTTTTCTCCGGATTCTTGACCGGATTGTAGGTGGTGGGGGCCTTGGCGATCCCGGCCAGCACCGCCGCCTCCGACACGGTCAGGTCAGAGACGTCCTTGTGGAAATAATAGCGGGAGGCCGTCTGAACGCCCCAGTTTCCGCCGCCGAGATTGATGGTATTGAGATAATTCTCCAGGATCCAGTCCTTGGAGACCTGCCTCTCCAGCTGCACCGCCAGGTACTGCTCCTGGAGCTTCCTGACGACCTTGTCCAGGAAGGTCTTCTCCTCGGTCCACTCCGTGAAAACGTTGTTCTTCAGGAGCTGCTGGGTGATCGTGCTGGCCCCCTCCGAGAAGTTCCCGGTCCGGATGCCGGTCCAGATGGCCCGGGCGATGCCGCGCAGGTCGATGCCGCTGTGCTCGTAGAAGCGTTCGTCCTCAATGGCCACGAAAGCGTGCTGGACGTCCGCCGGTATGTAGACCAGCTGGACGTAAATGCGGTTGGACTCCTGCCCCGACAGGGTCAGGATCGCGTCCCCGTCCTTGTCCACCACCGTCGACCGGTAGCCGTCCGGCTCCACGTCCATGGTGTCGAGCCGCGGCGCGCTGAGCATGATGACGATCGTGAAGGCCGCACAGGCGATCAGGACAAAGAGTATCACCATGGCGGCTACCCAGATGACGGCGCGCTTATCCACTTTTTTTCTGCTTTTCCGCTTTTTGATGGTGCTCCTCCTTTCTCCCCTCCGGCGCGATGCGTCCCGGCAGGGTCTTTGATCGGTCATGACGGGAAATGGCAAACATGGAACAGGGTGTCGTTTCCGGCGCTTTTGAAGCCGTCTTCCGCCGGGCCGGCCGTAATGCCGCGGCGGGCGCTTCTCCCAAAGCGCGGCCTTCACCCTGTTCAATACTTTTTTACCATGATTTTGTGTTCAAACCTTGTATTGGGTTTTAAAAAACGATTAAGGCCGTAACAAAACGGCAATCCTTTCTTACTATACCTGCCTGCGGGGCGGATGTCCAGTGGGACTGAGGGTGGGACTGAGGGACGGACCTTTTTCCCAAACTGGGACGGAGGGACGGACCTTTTTCCCAAATTGGGAAAAAGGTCCGTCCCTCCGTCCCAGGGGCATGTTGCTTTTATATGAAGGGATTTCATTTTTCGGGGCCGGTCATCGTGATAATGACAAATCGGGCGAAAAAGAGGATTTTGGGGGTTGTTATTTTCCTTTTTCGGGGTTACAATCCGTGAAATACCAGTTTTTGGCTTTCTTTTTGTACACTTTTTTCGTCTTTGCGTCACCCGCCGCCCGTCAAACGCCATAAATAAAAGAAGGGAGATTGCTATGGCCTATTTCTTTGAAGAACCGTCCCGCACGTTTGGAGAGTATCTGCTTGTCCCCGGCTATTCATCATCGGAATGCGTTCCCGACGCCGTGAGCCTCGAGACCCCCCTGGTCAAGTACAGGAAGGGCGAGGAGGCCTGCCCGCTCACCATGAATATCCCCATGGTCTCCGCCATCATGCAGTCCGTTTCCGGCGACCGCCTGGCCATCGCCCTGGCCCGCGAGGGCGGCGTTTCCTTTATCTACGGTTCCCAGAGCGTCGAGGATGAGGCCGCCATGGTCCGCCGGGTCAAGTCCTACAAGGCCGGCTTCGTCACCTCCGACTCCAACCTGCCTCCGACAGCCACGCTGAAGGACGTTCTGGCCCTCAAGGCAAAGACCGGCCACTCCACCGTCGCCATCACCAGCGACGGCACCGCCCACGGCAAGCTCCTGGGCATCGTGGCCTCCCGCGACTACCGCCTCTCCCGCATGTCCGTCGACATGTGTGTGACCGGGTTCATGACCCCGATCGAGAAGCTGGTGACTGCCCCGGCCAACACCACCCTCCACGACTGCAACGACATTATCTGGGAGAACAAGATCAATTCCCTCCCCCTGATCGATGAAAACGGAAACCTGGTCTACATGGTCTTCCGCAAGGACTATGACAGCCACAAGTCCAACGTGAACGAGCTTCTGGACAGCAACAAGCGCTACGTCGTCGGCGCCGGTATCAACACCCGGGATTACGAGACCCGCGTGCCGGCCCTGGTCGAGGCGGGCGCCGACGTCCTCTGCATCGACAGCTCCGAGGGCTTCTCCGAGTGGCAGAGCCGGACCCTCTCCTGGATCCGCGGCCAGTACGGCAACTCCGTCAAGGTGGGCGCCGGCAACGTGGTCGACCGCGAGGGCTTCCTCTTCCTGGCAAGGGCCGGCGCTGACTTCGTCAAGATCGGCATCGGCGGCGGCTCCATCTGCATCACCCGCGAGACCAAGGGTATCGGCCGCGGCCAGGCCACAGCGGTCATCGAGGTCGCCAAGGCCAGAGACGACTATTACCGCCAGACCGGCATTTACATTCCGATCTGCTCTGACGGCGGCATCGTCCACGACTACCACATCACTCTGGCCCTGGCCATGGGCGCTGACTTCGTCATGCTGGGCCGCTATTTCGCCCGCTTCGACGAGTCCCCGACCAACCGCCTCCGCATCAACGGCAGCTACGTCAAGGAGTACTGGGGCGAGGGTTCCAACCGCGCCCGCAAC
>CACXEL010000042.1 GCA_902766655.1 uncultured Lachnospiraceae bacterium
GTCCATGTTCTGGCGCGCCCCGTAGCGGCTCTTGCCCGACTCGGTCTCGGCCAGGATCTCCGGATACTTGCGGGCCATCCAGGTGGGAATGGCGTAGGTGGGGGTGCCGATGACGACGCTGATCCCGTATCTCTCCATGGTCTCGCAGACCCGGATGACGTGGGAGAAATCAAAGACGCCGTCCTGGGGCTCGCAGGTACCCCAGGTGGACTCGGCGATCCGGACCACGTTCATGCCGGCCTTCGCCATCATCTGTGCGTCCTTTTCCAGCCTGTCGTAAGGCATATATTCATCGTAATAGGCACAGCCGTAAAGCAGCTTTTCCATGTCAGTCCTCCTTTTCTGGAATCTCAGTATCATTGTATACTGCTTCGCAAGGACGGGGCAAGGGTAAAAAAATCGGGTCCGAGGTGTATTATTCCCGGAGCCGCTCTGCGGCGGGACAGGACAAAAAGAAGTCTGCCCGCCCCGAAAGTTCCGCTGAATTCCATGGCGGCCTCCCCGGATATGGACTATAATATAAGAAACTCTTGTATGTGCCTGCCCGGCTCTGGCCGCAGGAAATGCAACACCACAGCAGACAAAAAGGAGGCTAACATGAAGAAATATTTTGCGCTGACCACCGGCGACGTGACCGACCTTGAGATTGCCAGCCAGAAGGCTGTCCGGGAGAAGGCCGGCGAGTGCATGGTCATCCTGGAAAATGACGGCACCCTCCCCCTGAAAGCAGATCAGAAGAAGATCGCCCTCTACGGCTCAGGCGCCCGCGGCACCATCAAGGGCGGCACCGGCTCCGGCGACGTCAATTCCCGCGAGGTCATCAACATCGAGGAGGGCCTCCGCGAAGCCGGCTTTGAGATTGCCACCGATGCCTGGCTCACGCGGTTCTCCGATGAACTGGCGGCCGCCAAAGAGTCCTATCTGGCCTTCACCCGGAAGAAGTCCGAGGAGACCGGTATGCCGGCCATCATGGTCCTCTTCACCGATCCCTTCAAGGAGCCGGACGAGCCTGCCATCACCGACAAGGCCGACGCCGACATCGCCGTCTACGTCCTGGCCCGCAATTCCGGCGAAGGCGCCGACCGTTATGACCGGGAAGGCGATTACGAGCTTTCCGCCCGTGAGAAGGAGAATATCAGCTTCCTGACTGCCAATTATGAGAAGGTCATCATTTTGCTCAACATCGGCGGCATCATCGACACCAAGTTCCTCCGCGGCTGCGGCGCGAACGCCATCGTGATTGCGAGCCAGCTGGGCAACATCGGCGGCCGGGTCGTCGCTGACGTCCTCATGGGCAAGAGCATTCCCTCCGGCAAGCTGACCGACACCTGGGCGGAGAACTACAGCGACTATCCTTCATCCGCCAATTTCAGCCATAACAACGGCAATGACGACGATGAGTACTACACCGAGGGCATCTACGTCGGCTACCGCTATTTCGACACCTTCTGCGTCGCCCCGGCCTACCCCTTCGGCTACGGCAAGGGCTTCACGGACTTCTCCTACAGGCTGAAGGGCGCCTGCCTGGAGGACAGCTTTGTTAAGGTCCAGGTCGAGGTGAAAAATGAAGGCAGCCTTTACGCCGGCCGCGAGGTGATCCAGGTCTACGTATCCGCCCCGGCCGGCCGCATCCCAAAGCCCTACCAGGAGCTGCGTGGCTTCGCCAAGTCCGGCCTGCTCGCTCCGGGCGAGACCGAACTGGTCACCGTGAATTTCCCCATCGCTTCCATGGCCTCCTACGACGTCGACCAGGCAGCCTACGTGCTTGAGGCGGGTGACTATATCGTCCGGGCCGGCGTCCATTCCCGCGACACGAAGGTGGCGGCTGTCCTGAGCCTTGCCAGGGAAGTGAAGACGGTCCAGCTCCGCAACTGCTTCAAGCTCGACACGGATCTTCAGGAAATCACTCCGCCCGCCGTGAAGCGTCAGGCGGATGATCTGTCCGAGGCTGTCCGCCTTGTCATCGACGCGGATGCCATCGCGACCGAGACCGTGGACTACCAGGGCGAGCGCCCGATCCTTGAAGACAAGTATCCGGGCAAGGTCCTCACCCTGGAGGACGTCAAGGAAGGCAGGGCTACCCTGGAGGACCTGGCTGCCCAGCTGACGGACGAGGAGCTGGCCGCCATGGCTGTCGGCGTGACCGCCGCGACTGAGTCCAGCGTCATCGGCGCCGCCGCCGGCGACGTTCCGGGCGCTGCCGGCCAGACCCTGGCCATCCCCGGGAGGAAGATTCCCTTCCTGATCCTGGCCGACGGACCTGCCGGCCTTCGCCTGCAGCCGCACTTCAAGACGGACCGGGATGGAAATGTCCTTCCGGGCGGCGAGGTGTTCGGCATTTCCACGGCACCTTTCCCGGAGGATACGCCCGCGGACGCCATCGACTACTATCAGTACTGCACCGCCATCCCGATCGCCACGGCCCTGGCCCAGTCCTGGGACATGGACCTGGTCGAGAAGATGGGATGGATCGTGGGCCGCGAGATGGAGGTCTACGGCTGCCACCTCTGGCTGGCGCCGGGCATGAACATCCACAGGAATCCGCTGTGCGGCCGCAACTTCGAGTACTACTCCGAGGATCCGCTGCTTACGGGCTGCTGCGCGGCGGCGGACACCAGGGGTGTCCAGACCTTCAAGGGCAAGGGCACGACCATCAAGCATTTCGCGGCCAACTCCCAGGAGGACAACCGCATGTTCAACAACGCCCACGTCTCTGAGCGGGCCCTCCGCGAGATATACCTGAAGGGCTTCGAGGTCTGCGTCAAGGCTTCCCAGCCGCTTTCCGTCATGACTTCCTACAACCTGATCAACGGCATCCACTCTGCCAACAACAAGGATCTGCTGCAGCGGGCCCTCCGCGATGAGTGGGGCTTCGAGGGCGTCGTCATGACCGACTGGTTCACCTCCCAGGACGTGACTTCCCTGGGTCTTTCCAAGCCTGGCGCTCTCTACGGCATTTCCTCGAGCCCGCAGTGCGTTTTTGCCGGCAACGACCTGCAGATGCCTGGCTGCCAGCAGAACATCGACGACCTGCTCTCGGCCCTGGCCACCGGAGAGATCACCCGCGGTGACCTGCAGTTCTGCGCGGTCAACACCCTGCGCGTCGCGCTGAAGACTCTGTAACTTCCTGACGGCGGGGCCGGGAGGGCGGTTCCGTGAGGGTTAGGGACAAGGATGCGGCGTCCAGAGGTCTCCTCTCTACGGGACGCTTCCGCTCGCTCGGACTGGCAGCGGTACAGGTGGGGGACGGGGGCCGGCGGTCTGTGTCCGCCGGACCCGCGACCCCAC
>CACXEL010000043.1 GCA_902766655.1 uncultured Lachnospiraceae bacterium
GTCAAAGATCAGGAGGGCAGGGTCCTTGAGCAGGACCCGCGCGATGGATATCCGCTGCTTCTCCCCGCCCGAGAGCTTGAGGCCGCGGTTGCCCACCATGGTGTCGAGGCCCTTGTCCTGACTTTCCACAAAATCGTAGATATTAGCCTTTTTGCAGGCCTCGATCATCTCCTCCTCCGTGGCATCCGGGCGCGCGTAGAGGAGGTTCTCGCGGATGGTCCCGTTGAAAAGGTAGGTCTCCTGGCTGACGATGCCCACCTGCTGCCTGAGCCAGGTGAGGGAGAGCTTCCGCACGTCCACATGCTCAAATGTGACCGAGCCGCCGCCCACGTCGTAGAGGCGTGGGATCAGGTTGATCAGCGTGCTCTTGCCGGACCCCGAGGGACCGACGATGGCGATGCTGCGCCCGGCGGCAAGCTCAAAGCTCACGTCCTTCAGGATCTGCCGCTCGCCGTCGTAGGAGAAGTCCACATGGTCGAAGGTCACGCAGCCCGTAGACTCGCCGGGCACCACCGGATCCACCGGCTCCTCGATCTCCACCGGCATGTCGAAATACTCGAAAATTCTGGTGAACATGGCCATGGACCGGATCCACTCCACCTGGAAGTTGAGGAGCTGGTTCACAGGCATGTACATTTTCCCCAGGAGGGCCACCAGGACCGTGATATCGCCGACGGTCAGGTCAGCCCCGTAGCTGATCATAAGCACGCCGCCGACCAGGTAGAGGAGCATGGGCCCGATGCTGGACACCGTGGAAATGACGACAAAGAACCAGCGCCCCGCCATGCTCTCCTTGATATTGAGTTCGATCATGCGCCTGTTGGCCTTTTCATAACGGCCGTACTCATAGGCCTCCTTGCCGAAGAGCTTGACCAGGAGCTGACCGCTCACCGAGAGGGTCTCGTTCAGGATCCCGTTGATCTCGTCGGAACAGGCCTGGGCCTCCCGGGTCAGGGTCCAGCGGGTCTTGCCGGCCTTCCGGGTCGGGATCGTGAAGAGGGGTATGATGATCACGCCGATGGTGGCCAGGATCCAGTTGCGGCGGTACATGGCCACCACGGCCACGACCAGGGTGATCACATTGGAAAGAATGCTGGTCATGGTGTTGGTGATGACGCTTCGGACCCCGTCAATGTCGCTGGTCATTCGGGTGATAATGTCGCCCTGGCTGCTGGTGGTGAAAAAGCGCTGGGACATTTTCTGGAGATGGGCGTACATGGCGTTCCGCATATCGAAGGTGATATGCTGGGCGATCCAGGTATTGAGGTAGCTTTCCAGAACGCCGATGAGCTTGGAGCCCAGCGTGACGGCCAGGGAGAGGACAATGAGGTAGACCAGACGAGGAAGGTCCCGGGCAATGAGACCTTCGTCGACGATCCGTCCGGTCAGGATGGACGGGTAGAGGGCCAGCACCGAGGAAATGAAGATGGCCGCCAGCACCAGAGCCATCTGCTTCACATAGGGTCTCAGATAAGAAAAAATGCGGATAAGCAGCGCCTTCGTCACCCTGGGCCGGTTCTTCTGCTCCTCCTCCGTCAGATAGGCGCCCATGCGCCCGCCGTGTCCTGCCATAAGGCTCACCTCCTGAAACTTCCGGCTTTAAGCCTCATACACTACATTTCCGCCACAGACAGTCCAGCGCACGCGCCCCATGAGCCTGCGGCCCGTGAATGGTGTGTTCTCCGCCTTCGAGGCATACTTTCCCGCCACAAAGGTCTCCTCGGGACTAAAAATGACAACATCCGCCGGTCCCCCCTCCGCCAGATATCCGGCGTCCAGGTGGTAGAGCTTCGCGGGATTGGCAGTCATGAGCCGCAGCAGATCCATGAGGGCCAGATGACCGGGAGCGACCAGTTCAGTGACACCCAGGGGCAGGGAGGTCTCGAGACCGATGATTCCGCTGGGGGCAGCCGTGATGCCCCGGGACTTTTCCTCCTTCGTATGTGGCGCGTGGTCCGTGGCGATGATGTCGATTGTGCCGTCCCGGAGGCCCTCGATGATGGCCAGGCGGTCGCGCTCCTCCCGGAGGGGCGGGTTCATTTTCGCGTACGTGCCGTACTCTATGGCGGCCTCCTCCGTCAGGCTGAAGTGGTGGGGCGTGGCTTCCGCGTGAATGTTGACGCCTGCCGCCCTGGCCCTGCGGACGATCGCCACGGATTCGGCGGCGCTGATATGCTGGATCTCGACGCAGGCGCCGGTCTCGGCGGCCAGTTCGGCGTCCCTCTCCACCATGCTGATCTCAGCCTGCCGGTCCGAACCCTCTATGCCGAAGAAGGCGCTGGCCTTACCCCGGTTGATGCCATTGTTTTTAATAAAGGCCGGGTCCTCCTCGTGGAAGCTGATGGGCAGGTCAAGGGCCGCTGCCTGAAGCATGGCCTGCCGGCAGAGCTCCTTGTCCAGGATGGGCACACCGTCGTCGGTGAAACCCGCCGCCCCGGCCGCGGCCAGGGTCTTCATGTCCGTCAGCACCTTTCCCTGCATGCCCACGGTCACGTTTGCACAGGAGAGGACGTGGATTCCGGTCTTTCTTCCCTTCTCCAGAACGTAAGTAAGGGTCTCAGCGTTGTCGATCTTAGGGGATGTGTTGGCCATCATGATGACCGTAGTGAAGCCGCCCGCCGCGGCCGCCGCCGCGCCGGTCAGGATATCCTCCTTGGCCGGAAAGCCGGGATCGCGGAAATGCACGTGGACGTCCACGAGCCCCGGCGCCGCCACGCAGCCCGCCGCGTCGATCACCCTGTCCTCCGGTCCCGCCGCAAGACCTGGCGCGATCCGCAGTATTCTCCCGCCATCCATCATGATATCTGCCTGGCCGTCAAAGCCGCCAGCCGGGTCCATGACCCGGGCGTTCTTAATCAAAAGCATGCCGTCTCCTCTTCTTTGCTGAAAATATCGGTAGCTGCTATTATCATATCGCAATTGCTTTCGCTGTGTCTACAGGGCATTTTGGAACACTGCCCGGCGCAGTCATGCAAAACGGCCGGATCAGTCAGAGCGCAGCAATTGTGGCAAGTGACGGGAATGTTTGTATTTTTCATGTCATGTCACGCCTGAAAGACCTCAGCTCCGGTGCTGTTTTCAGAATATTCTGATATATTTGTTAATGTATTTTTTATTTCAGAAATCTCTTGACAAAACGGGCAACATACATTACAATAAGACCATCAAAACAAACAACCAATACCTAACAAAAGACAAACCCCCACTTAATAAGCAAATCACCGACCCAGGAGGACACTCCGATGTACTAAGAAACCAACCGCCAAAAGACCTGTTTCATTCGCAGGCAACATTTCTCACTACTGTTTTGGAGGATAAACCAATGTACTGAGTGGTTGGCAACCTGAAGATCCTGCATCAATCGGAGGACGGACCAATGTACTGAGTGGTTAGCAGCACAAAGACCTGCCACCTGGAGGACGGACCGATGTACTGATTATCCGGCAACCCATCAACCCCAGCACATCCGGAGGACGGACCGATGTACTAAGCAGTCAGCAACTTGAAGACCCCTCACAATCCGGAGGACAGACCAATGTACTGAGTACTTAGCAACTGACGACCTGATATGACCCGGAGGACAGACCAATGTACTGAAAGGCCAGCAGCCAAAAGACCTCTTCAAAGATCCGGAGGACGGACCGATGTACTAAGAACTCCACCCCCAATTGATTGAAAGGCATTCAGAGAAAAGCCTCTATACCGGTTAAAGGGCAAACTTCTCATCCCCCCGAAAGCCAGACAATCACCTAAGGAAAGACCGATGTACTGAGTGGTCAAAAGCCAGCATTTTCCGAAACAAAAGTCCGATATAGATCAGGACCGAAACAAAATCAGGAACTGGCACAGAAACAAAAGAGCGAAGACCCCGAACATTGGCAGTCTACAACTAAATAAAGTAAAGGAGGTTATACAGTGAAACTTCTAAATATTCATTAAAAGGGCTATCTGATCGAGCGGGACCAAAATTCATCAGATAGCCCTTAACCATGTTGTTCGGCAGGCGTGCGAAGGCCTGTCTTTTTTTTGTGCCCGGAACCAGGCCTGGACTTACCTTCTCTTTCGGAAGCTTTTCACTCAGCAGCTCTTTGATCTCAATCAAGAGACGGAGTGAAAGGCGAAGTCCGGAGATGGTAAGGCTCCCTCGGATTGACTTTGCCTGAAAAACAGGTACAATATATATATATATCTGTTCAGCCGCCGGACAAAAGGTGCCGGACAGTGCCTGTACTTCACAGCAGGGTGCCCCGAGGTTTTATGAGAGCCCTGTCTTTCAACCAACAAAATGATAAAGGATATGCGATGAGAAAAATAAAGACTCTTCTGGCCCTTGGACTGGCCGCCGTGCTCTTTGCCGGCTGTACCGCCACGGACACGCCCTTCGGCCCATTGCTGAATGAGGAGGAGGATGATGCGGCCGCCATGAGCGAGGCCGCCGAGCTGACCTTCTGGGCGGATGCCTCCGACCAGGGCACCTTCGAGACCGCTCTGAACGCCTTCAACGCCACCCAGGACCTGGTGAACGTGACCTGCACCTTCTACAAGCGGGCTGAGCTGAGTTCAGCCCTCAGGGAAGCAGCTGACAAAGGCGAGCTGCCCTCCATGTGGACCACCTCCCCCGGGCCGGACAGCCGATCCTATGTCGAGACCGGCCTTACTTACGATCTGACCCAGTTCGCCATGGAGAGGAAGTGGGATTCCGTTTTCCGCCCTTCCGCCCTGAAAATGGTCTCCATGAACGACAGTATAGCCGGCTATCCCACCAGCCTGAGCGCATTCGGCATCTATTACAACAAGAGTCTCTTCGCCGAGGCCGGCCTCAAGGTCCCCGAGACCTTCGAGGAGCTGGAAAATGTCTGCGCGGTCCTGAAGACTGCCGGAATCGTTCCCTTCGCCCTCGCGGGAAAGAGCAGCAACCAGGTATCCTACTTTCTGGAGTGCCTGATCGAGTACTTCGCGGGCAGCGCTTCCCATGACCGGATGCTGGCCTTGAAGAGCACCTGGAACAACGACGCCGTGTCCCAGGCCGCTGCCCTCTACCAGGAGTACGCGGAGCTGGGCTTCTTCGAAACCGGCTTCAATGACAACAAGCTCAAAAAAGTCTACGAGCTGCTCCGCACCCGCAAGGCCGCCATGACCATCTTCGACCAGGGCGGCGACTATCTACTCACCGAGCATGGGGTCAATCCGGACGAGTTCGGCTGGTTCCCCTTCCCCTCCGTCGAGGGCCGGGTGGCCGCGACCGGCGACATGGTCCAGCTCTCCTCCACCCTCACGGAAAATGAAGTCAGCGCCGCCGTCACCTTCCTGGACTACTACATGAACACCCTGGTCTCTTACGACAACAGCTACTTCACAGATCCGATCAAGGGCCACAGCATCCAGGGCAACCAGCCCAACACGGCCGCCATCCTGGCCGCTGCCGACGAACGGGGCATCTACACCATCTTTGCCACCTCTCTCCCGGCCGACAACAGGACAATTTACAAGGATGTCATCCGGGCTCTCACGGAGGATAACATGCAGCCCAGCACGGCAGCCGCCAAGCTTGCGGAGGCTTTCCGTTAACATGAGGAAGGAAAATGAAAATCTCGGAGATTATGGCACGAGTCGCAGACTACCATCCTGATCTTGGTCCCGGCTATGACGGATGTGATGGGATCAAATTAACCGGGAAGCACTTGGGGCCAGGTACGCAGTAGACTGGCTCTCCGATCTGACGGAGAACAAGGTGCCCATTCAATATGTCCCCATGAAGGATCTTTGGAATTACCAGCTCAGATAAGAGTCCCTTCCGGAAAGATCATCAGGCGGTGCGATATCCATGGTCTTCGAAGCCTGCACAAAAAACCAGCCTGTCCATCGACAGGCTGGTTTTTTGTATATGATTCTTCTTTTTCCATGCAGCCTTTTTAAAGCCTGCTCTCGGTCTCTTCCGAACTGCCCGCCTTTCCGGGCGGCGTCTTGGCCTGGCAGCTGCAGGAGCCGCCGCAGGCGCTGCAGTTCCCGCAGCAGGAGCCGGACTTCATGCCGGCTATAATATTGCGAGCCGCAAAGAAGACCAGCAGGGCCACGAGAGCGAGGACTATAATATTACCGATTGTACCTGGGATCACCGGATGGACCCTCCTTTACTCATAACGATCCATGAACAAAAAGTTCAGAGGTGCTACCGCACCGGCCGAACGTTTCCGCGGGACCAGCTGTGGCAGTCAATATCTGAACAGTCATTTTCATCACTTACCGTATACTTCAGGGGATGCTGCCGGGCAGCACCCCCTTGTTTTCATTTTACTGTATAATGCGCGTCCTGCAAAGAGGCTCTGCGCTTTTTTACTTCATGGCAGCCTCAACGCTGGAGAGATGCTTTACGCTCTCATCCGGCTGATAGCCCTTGCGAACAAGCAGATAGACCACGCAGGCCGTCAGGGCGATGGCTGCGATGGTGCCGATGCCGAAGCTGACGTCGCCGGTCGCAAGACCGTAGAAGTTGTAAATGATCATGGCTACGACATAAGCCCACAGGCACTGGTAGCCGACAGCGCCCAGCGTCCACTTGACGTTGTTCATCTCGCGCTTGATGGCGCCGATGGCAGCGAAGCAGGGTGCGCAGAGAAGGTTGAAGGCCATGAAGGCCATGGCGGAAGCGCGGGTGTAATCAGCGGCGACCAGGGCCCAGATCTCCTCGCCCTCCTCAGAGAGCTCTTCTGCATAGTGATAGAGGACACCGAAGGTGCCGACGACTTCTTCCTTGGCGACCAGACCTGTGATGGTGGCCACGGTGGCTCTCCAGTTGCCGAAGCCCAGCGGGGCAAAGATCCAGGCGAGACCGTTGCCGACAGCTGCCAGGAGGGAGTTGTCCATATCCTCGACCATGCCGAAGCCGCCGCCTTCATTGCCGAAGGAGGACAGGAACCAGATGATGATCGAAGAGATCACGATGACGGAGCCTGCGCGCTTGATGACGGACCAGCCACGCTCCCAGGTGGCCCGGAGGACGTTGCCCATGGAGGGAACGTGGTAGGCCGGAAGCTCCATGACGAAGGGAGCCGGCTCGCCGGCGAAGAACTTGAACTTCTTGAGCATGATGCCGGAGACGATGATGGAACCGATTCCCAGGAAGTAGGCGGATGCCGCAATGTAGGGGCTGCCTCCGAAGATGGCGCCCGCGATGAGGCCGATGATCGGAAGCTTGGCGCCGCAGGGCATGAAGGTGGTTGTCATGATCGTCATCTTGCGGTCGCGGTCATTTTCTATCGTGCGGGAA
>CACXEL010000044.1 GCA_902766655.1 uncultured Lachnospiraceae bacterium
AGGTTCTTCGTGGCATCCTCGTCAGCCTTGACGAAGGTGGGCGGATAGGCCATGCCCTTCTCGCTGTCGGGCAGGTTCAGGACCGCGCCCATGAAGATCTTCATGTAGTGCTGCCAGTCGGCTTTGGCATTCTCCGGCGACCGGGAAATCCACTCATCCTCGTCTGTGTCCAGATAGCAGGTACCGTCCAGGTACTCCCGGAGCCAGTGGACGCTCGGGCAGAGCGTGGTGGGACGCGTGGTATCGATCCCGTGTATGACGTCCACAATTCGTTTCCCCACGCGGACGCCCTTTACGCTGCCGGCTTCAGGAATTTCATTTCCTATAGAATACATGACCACACACGGGTGATTATATGCGTCGTGCACCATGAGGGCCGTGTCCGATTCGAAGGTCTCCAGGAAGCGCTGGGTGTGCGGGTTGCCGCCCTTGGGGCGGTACCAGTAATCAAATGCCTCGTCCATGACGTAGAGGCCGACCTCGTCGCAGGCCTTGAGCAGGCTCCGGGACATAGGATGATGGGCCGACCGGAGGGCGTTGAAGCCGGACTTTTTGAGGCTTTTGGCCCTGTGGAGCTCGGTCGCGTCGTTGTTGACCACGCCGATGACGCCATTGTCGTTGTGGATGCAGCCGCCGCGCAGGAAGGTGCGCTCCCCATTGATGAAAAGCCCCTCCTCGGGCACAAGCTTGATGGTGCGGATACCGAAGGTCTCGGAAATGACGTCACACACTCTCCCATCGCTGATCAGCTCCGCCCTGACCTCATAGAGGTCCGGGTGCTCCGCGCTCCAGAGGGCGGCGTCGGGAATCGTGATCTCCGCGCAGGCCCGCCCGTCAATCACCTCCGCCTGGGAATCAGGGACGGACCTTTTTCCCAAAATGGGAAAAAGGTCCGTCCCTGATTCCCAGCTCTTTCTGCCTACTGACAGCTTCACCTGCTCCCCGCCCGTGGATCTGGTCTCGATCCGGATGACTGCCGGGTCATGGGACAGCGTGGTGACCTTGAGCCCGTAGATGTCGAAATATGCCTCCTCACCCACGTAAAGATGGGCCGGCCGGTAGAGACCGCCGCCCGTGTACCAGCGGCCATGGCCTTCCCTGGGGATATTGACTTCGACGCGGATGGCGGCGGTGTTGTCATTTCCAATGTAAGGGTTCAGCGGGACCTGGATGGGGGTGAAGCCGTAGGGGTGGTCAGCGGCCAGCCGGCCGTTGACGTACACCTTGGTCATGCAGTAGCAGGCCTCGAATTCCAGGACATAGTGAAGGCCGGCGGTCAGGGTCAGCTCCTTCTCGTAAAGGAACTGCCCGCCCTCGAAGCCAGCCAGCAGGAAATAGTTGCGCTGGTCGGGATTGCGGTCGGTATTGATGATGGCGTCGTGCGGGAGTGTGACGGTCGTCTGCTCGCCGGTGGCGACGCGGGTGAAGAGCCAGCCGTTGTTCAGGTCGATGTTCTGCATAGGTGCCTCCTTACTATGTTGGAATCGGGATGAAATCAGTTATATGGTAAAGCAGGCTGCGCAGTCTGTCGAAGCAGGGATTCGCTTTGAGGGGGAAGAATTGGGGAGAATGAGAGGCAGGGACGGACCTTTTTCTCAAAATCAAAGAATCCTGAGAAAAAGGTCCGTCCCTGCCTTTCATTCTTGACCCGTCACAGCCGGACCGGAGCGGAATTCCGACGGCGTCCGCCCGGTCTTCTCCCGGAAGACTCGCGTAAAATAGTTCCTCGACGAGAACTGCAGGAGATCGCTGATCTCCTCCACGCTGAGGTCCGTGGACAGGAGGCACACCTTGGCGTATTCGAGCCGGGCCTCCTTGATATAATCCGTGAGGCGGATACCCATCTCCTTCTGGAATTTACGCGTCAGATAGTATTCGGTATACCCCACCTCCTTCGCGATCCGCTGGATGCTGAGGTCCTCGGTCAGGTGCGTGGAAATGAACTCACAGCTCTCCTGGATCTGCCTGGACCTGTCCGACTGCTTCCTGGATTCATGTACGTGCCGGATAAAGTCATCCAACAGCTTGAGATTCAGCTCCCGGAGGGCCGTCACCGTATTCAGCTTGTCGGCTTTGCGGAGATACTGGGTCTCGAGGTCCCGGGCGATCCTGGGACTCAGCCCTCCCTCTATGGCGGCGCGGCTGCAGAGGGCGGCGTTCGAGACCAGCTTGTAGAGTTCGGAGCGGATTGGATTTCCCGAGAGGGGGAGGTCCAGGGCTCCGTAATTGAGGTCGTTCAAAACGTCCATGTAGTTGAGGTTGCCCTCACGGACGCACTGGAGGAAGAGCTGCTCCTG
>CACXEL010000045.1 GCA_902766655.1 uncultured Lachnospiraceae bacterium
GCCAGATCAGCGCGGTCGACGCATCCTCATATTCTACTGAGACGCCCCAGGTGCCGTCTTCTCTCTGTCTTACCCGCGTTACCGGCGTCCCGGCGTGCTTGCTTGCGCCGAAGTTCGTAACCAGCAGGAATTCTCCTTCCGTATCCGCGGCAGCAAAAGAAGGACGGGCGCCATAGGAAATCGTTTCATCCAGCTTTGTAAGGATCCCAGTCCCGGGATCCGGACGCAGGGCGAAAACGCGCCCGCCGCCTCCCTTCAGGAACCCGGGATTCCCTGGGCGTTCATCCGTGGCGTAAAGGATCCCTCTCTTTTTATCGTACAACACCGTTCCTGCGCTGATCTCAGGAAAGAGATCGTCCGCGACAAGCTCCGCCCTGCCGTTCCCTTCATCAAAGCGGTACACGGAATATCCGGCGCTTCCCCCCGGGCAGAAAGAACCGATATACAGAAATGTGTTCATGCTGCCGTCTGCTCCTTTCCCCGGGTGCCCGGAAAATGCAAAGACCGCACGCGCTCCGGAAGATGACCGGTGCGTGTGCGGAATAAAACGGAGGGGATGGGAATCGAACCCATCCGGGAGGAGTTCAGCCCCCCACAACGGTTTTGAAGACCGCGAAGCACACCAGCACTTGTCCGCCTCCAATAAGTACAGCTTAATATATCGCCCTGCTTTCTTCAAGAGTCCGGATCTCCTCATCCGATTTCCCGAGAAGATCCCGCATCACCGTCTCCGTGTCTTCACCGAGCAGCGGAGAGGCCTTAGTGATCTCCGCCGGTGTCTTCGAGAAATGCCAGGCCGGGCTCATGGTAACAAAATCACCCATGGCCGGATGCTCCATATGGATAAACAGGTTCCGCGCCTTCGTGTGCGGATCCGTCAGGATATCCTCCGCGCTCATGGAGGGCATGGCAGCGATGCCCGCCTCCTGGAACCTGTGCATCAGTTCATAGGAGGAGTAGTCCTTCGTCCATTTCTCCACTTCCTGCGAAATAGCCTTCCGGTTGTACCAGCGCCCCCACATGTCTCTGTATTCCGGGTTCTCTGTCCATTCCGGATCGCCGATGACCTTTTTAAAGGCTTCCCACTCCTCGTCGGACCCCACCGCGATGCTGATCCAGCTGTCCTTCTCCCTGCACGGATAGACACCGTGCGGGGCCATGATGGCGTCGGCATTGCCGCGTCGCACGGGGGAGAAGCCGTTCATGGTATAGGCCATGAGCTGCGGTCCCACGAGATCTGACAGACACTCGGAGGAAGAGACATCGATATAGGTGCCTTTTCCGGTCTTTTTGCGGTTAATGAGCGCAGTGATGATAATAAACGCCGCTGCGACGCTGACTCTTAAGTCCTGCACGCCGCTCATGACGTTCGGTTCCCCGTCGGTGTAGCCGGTCAGGTTCGCGAGGCCTCCGAACGAAGCGAAAATGGGAGCATACCCTGCGAAATGACTGTAGGGCCCTGTAGATCCAAAGCCGGTGGACTCGATCATGATGATGTCTTCCTTCACCTGCCGGAGATCCTCATAGCTGAGGCCCAGCTTCTTCATTTTCCCCGGGCGCATGTTCGCGAGCACCACATCGCACTTCGAGACCAGTTCCTTCGCCAGCTGTACACCTTCGGGCGTCTTCACATTGATGGTGACGCTCTGTTTTCCGAGGTTCGCGTTGTTGAAGGTCGGGGAGTAGTCATAGCCGTGGAAATTGTCACCGTCCATCAGCGTCCCCTGCCGCGTCTGATCGATGCGCCCTTTGCTCTCGATCTTGATGACCTCCGCGCCGAGCATGGAGAGGAGCGTTCCGCAGTACGGTCCTGCCCACACCCAACTGAAGTCTGCGATACGGATGCCTTTCAGGATCTCACATGCCATAACCGTCTTCCTTTCTTCAAAGCGCGGCATCTGCATTCCGCAGATGCCGCCGTGTTTTCATTGTTTCACGATCTGTCCTTCCGGCCCTGGATCTGCCGGATCAGAGGGGCTTGTCATACTCCGCTTTGGAGCAGAGACGGACCACATAGTCGGACTTGGTGTGGAGGACGCCGTCCTGATTCTCGCCCCAGACGTTGATCAGCACCAGGTGCTTTCCGTTCTCTTCCCACTTCTTTGCTACTTTGCCCTTTACATAGGTCATGTCGCCGAAGAAGACCATTCTTCTGTCCTGGGAATCCACGGACTCGACCCAGCCATCGTCGCCCATCCAGTCGGTGACGATCTGAACCAGCATCATCTCGTTCTGAATGCCCGCGGAGTTCGCGTAGGGATAGCCGAAAAGCTGCGCCGCGTGATCAGTGTAATGCCAGTCACGGCGGAGAATATACTCATTGGTCTCCGGATCGATCGGGTGATGCTGCAGATGTTCTCTCATGCAGGCCCACTTGATGGCATAAGCATAAGCATAGCAGCTGACCATGGTGCGGGCGCAGGCATCCGCCACATCCACCGGTCCGCGGAGAATGGTGGGCAGCTCTTCTCCGACCTGGACGTCCTCCCAGTACCTGATCTCTTTGCCGCGGCGGAATTTGCCTGCAAGCTGATCGTCGTAGGACTGGTGGATCTGATCCAGAATGTCCTGGGAATAAGGCTTTCTCACCTTATTCTGGTACATCTTTGCTTCCTTCTTCTTTCCGCCTTCTCTCTTTGAAGGCGGAGTCGCCATGTAAATATTTCTGTGGACCTCGACCGCCGCGACCTTGTTGTTCTGGTTCACGTAATATCTCGGCGCACTCTCAATGAACATTCTGTAAGGCTTGTCATGGACTTCCTTCTCGACAAAGCCTTCATACTTGTCATAGATCGTGAAGCTGTCGCCCGGACGGATCGGCTTGTAGTAAATATGCTTGGAACCACCGGCGAGACGCGCGACGCCCGGGACACGGAGTCTGCCGCCAAAGGCGGAGCCAAAGGCGATGGATGTCTCATACAGCGGCGGCGCGATAAAAGTGCCCCACCGGGTGGTCGCGATGTAGCCCGGATCTCTCCAGAAGGGATTCGGATCACCGCAGGCCAGCGCAAAGTGCCGGATGGTGTCTTCTGTCACATATTTATAGTTTACGCCTCGGTCGTACTCGTCGGTCATGATCTCATGCGCCGCCGGGGAGAATTTCACTTCTCCTCTTCCCTCGTTGAATTCCGCGACCTTCTCGTCAAAACGTTTCATCCATTCAACGTCGTTCAGGCTGTCCCAGTCGGAGTTGCCGTCAAATTTAGCTCCCATATGCTCTCCTTTCATAGTTCGGACCCCGCGGCCCGGATTCCGTTTTCTTTGCCTGCTGCCGTTCCGCTTACCAGGCGATCTGCGCCTCTTCCAGGCGGTCCACTTCTTCCTTCTTCATGCCGAGAAGATTTTCAAAAACATCATGATTATCGGCGCCGAGCAGCGGTCCCGCCTTCCGGATCCTCGCCGGCGTTTCCGAGAGTTTCCATGCCGGGCGCATGACCACCTGCTGACCAAGCGCCGGAGTATCGATGGTCTGGAACAGATCCCTCGCCTTCGTGTGCGGATCATCCAGGATCTCCTTTGCGGAGAAGCTCGGGATGGCGGCGACTCCTGCCTTCTGCAGGATCTCCATGGTTTCCCGGGAGGTGCGCTCCTTCGTCCATTCCGTCATGTATTGATCCAGTTCCTTACGGTTCTGCCAGCGGCCGAACTCATCGTCGTACTTCGGATCCTCCGCCCATTCCGGAGCACCCATCGCGTTTTTCAGTGCCGTCCATTCTTCGTCGTTTCCGACGGCGATGCTTACCCAGCTGTCCTCTCCCTTCGCGCGGTATACATTGTGGGGCGCCATGATGTCATCCTGGTTCCCGCAGCGGAACGGGGAACGGCCGTTCATGGTGTAGTCCATGAGCTGCGGTCCCACAAGGTCCGACAGGCATTCGGAGGAGGAAATGTCGATGTAGGTCCCTTTTCCTGTCTTCTTCCGGTTGATCAGAGCCGTGATCAGGATGAACGCGGAAGCTGTACCCGCTCTCATATCCTGCACGCCTGACATGACGTTCGGGGTACCGTCCTCATAGCCGGTCAGATAAGCCAGACCTCCGAAAGAAGCGAAGATCGGTGCAAATCCTGCGAAACCTTTATAAGGCCCGGTACTGCCGAAGCCGGAAGATTCCATCATGATGATATCCGGCTTCACCTTGATCAGGTCTTTATAGCCGAGGCCAAGCTTGTCCATTTTTCCGGGGCGCATGTTCGCTACTACGATATCGCATTTTGCCACCAGCTTTCTTGCCAGCTCTGCTCCCTCCGGCTTCGTGATATCGATCGCGACGCTCTGCTTGTTCAGATTCGCGTTGTTGAAGGTCGGCGAGGAGTCATAGCCATTGAAGCTGTCGCCATTCATGATGGAGCCTTTTCTCGTCTGGTCCACACGGCCGCGGCTTTCGATCTTAATGACCTCCGCGCCGAGGTAAGAAAGCAGTGAAGTCGCGTAGGGCCCTGCCCAGACCCAGCTGAAATCCGCGATCCTGATCCCTTTCAGTGCGTCTTTAAACATTTCTGTCATACTCCCGCCTCCTTAAATAATGCCTGCTTCCCTGAGCTTCACGACTTCCTGTTTCGTGTAGCCGAGGCGGTTGCAGTAGATCTCTTCGTTGTGCTGTCCGAGGGTCGGTGCACCGTGATCATCTTTCCCCTTCATCTCCTCCGCGCTGAAGCGGTAGGGCAGTCCGGGGTACTCCAGGCTTCCTGCTACCGGATGACTGATCGCCTTGAAAAAATGCCGCGCTTTTGTCTGCGGGGAATTGTAGACCTGCTCCGCGGAGCAGATCGGAGCGCAGGCACTGCCTTCCTTCTGGATCCGGAAAAAGAGGTCCATGGTATTGTATTTCTGCGCCTCTTCCCTGAGCTTCACCTTCAGCTCTTCAAAATGGGCATCTCTTTCCTTCTGCTCTACGAACGGCGCCTTCATGGCCCATTCCGGGTTTCCGAGAGCTCTCACGATCCCGTCCCACTGCTTCTGCGGGTACAGGACACAGATCACATAGCCGTCGTCCTTGCACTGCACCAGGGTATCGCGCACACGGTTCACACCGACGCGGGACGGACTCTTGCCGATCATGTAGTAGCGGACGATGTTCATCCTCTCCAGAGCCATCATGGCTTCCTGCTTTGAGATATCAATATACTGACCCTCGCCGGTGTTCAACTTGTGATAGTAGGCTCCAGCCACCGCGACGGAGGTGTGGACGCCGATATCGTACTCGCCGACGTAGCCGCCGCCCTTGATGGGCTCACGGTCGGCGTTGGGAGATGCGGCCGGCAGCACATAGCCTGCGCCGCTGGCGTGGTAGGTGTTCAGATAGTAAGCTTTGTACCCGCTGTAGGGCCCGTTCTGTCCAAAGGGCGTGATAGATACCATGATAAGACCGGGGTTCAGTTCTTTCAGTTCCTCATAGTCCAGTCCCATTTCCTTCAGTTCTCCCGGGAGCGTATCCTCCACCAGGACATCCGCCTCCTTCACCAGGGCTTTGAAGATATCACGCGCTCTGGGGGATTCCAGATTCAGGGTGATCCCCTTCTTATTGGTATTGGTGTAAAGGAAAAGACCGGACGTCTCCGGATTCGGCTCATCGTGAAGATAGGGTCCTCTCCTTCTTGCGGAATCTCCTTCAGGGCGTTCGATCTTGATCACCTCCGCGCCGAGGTCCGCCAGCATCTTCGTGCAGTACGGTCCGGAAATGAAATCGCAGTACTCAACGACCTTCATGCCGGTCAGCGGTCCAAATGCCATACCTGTAACTCCTCTCCTTTTCTGACAGTTATAACTAATGTTGTTAGTTGAATTATAAAATAACACCGTTCGCTTGTCAAGGCAGGAATTCGGAATTTTCAAAAGAATAAATACTGAATCCGATATGTATTCCGCCGTAACAGGCAAACGGTGTCTGAGTGCGCTTATTCGCTCTTAGCCTTTTTCCTGGTTTTCTTCGCAGCCTTAAGGTGTTCCTTTTCCGCCTCCTCCAGCATTCTGAGCTGCTGGGCGATGATGAAGCTGAAGCTGTCCTCCATCTTTACCTTGGTACTGCTGAAATAACCGGCCATTTCCATCTGCAGGAATCCGTTCAGAAGGCTCCTGATGGAACGGGTGTAGTTGACCTTGTCCACCTCGGGCAGTTCAAAGCGGTCGATCACCTTCCGGAAGGTAATCACGCTTTCCCGTCCGATCTCCGTAACCGCTGCATCCCCCTTGTCAAGGGACGGCATGTCAAGGATCGCCAGATACAGCTGATAATTCTTTTTCACAAAATCCCGGTATACCCTGCAGATATCCGTGAAAGCCTGATCGCGGGATTTATTCTCCGCTGCCTCCTGCAGAAGACTGTTGAGCTTTTCCGAAGCGATCTTGGCGATCTCTATATTCACCTCATCCATACTGCTGAGGTGATTGTAGAGGGAGGCTGCCTTAACATGCAGCTCCGAAGCCAGTTCTCTCGCCGAGAATTTTCCGTACCCCTTTTCGTTCACAAGCCGCAGCGCAGCCTGCACGATCACATCAAAACTCAGTCCCTTACCCTTCATTTCTGCCTCCAGCAGTTCGGTTTTATATGACCATAACGGTTCAACGATTTCTATGGGCAGATTTTAACTTATCACGTTAGCCATTGTCAACCTGCCATAAAGAAAAAGGGCACCGTGCCGGCACTGCAGCATCAGCCCGCCTGCCAGAGTCCCGCTGCCGGCTTTCCGACAAAATAATACTCTGTTCCGTCCGGCGCCGTATTCCAGCCTTCCCTGGAGACCTCCGGCCCGAACCGTCTCAGCATTTCGCCGCAGTCCGCCCAGTCGTAGCCCACGCTTTCCACGTCCTTCCGTGAAAGCTTTGCGGGATCCGTGGCATACCAGATCCGGTAGCGCCCGTTGGAAGATCCGTGGATCAGGTGCGCCGCTACCATGGACAGGCTGCCGAAGGCACCTTCCTCATATAGTTTCAGTACTTTGTCCCGTCCACAGTAGCCGAACCTGCGGATCATGGCATCCGCCTCGGCGTTTTCCCCAAAAGAAGAAACGCCGGGTGCCAGCACAAGCAGTTCTCCTCCGTCCGCGATCATTTTGCAGGTCCGGTAAATGGCTTTGTTGCTGATCCAGGTGCTTTTGCACTCCGCCGGATCCATAAATGCGACAACTCTTTTGACCGGTGCCTTCAGGTGTGTGACATTCAGCTTCTGGCTGAGAGCAGCGGCTTTCTCGTAAGGCTTTCTGCTCTCCCCCATGAAGCAGCCGTTCACAACGACCCGGTCTTTCTCCTGGGTCGTCACTGTCTGAATAAAGCAGACCGGCACCTTTCCGTCAAGATAGTTCCGCTGGGCATAGTCATAGAGCGCCCGCACAGGACTGTCCGTGACACCGATGACATTTTCCAGGCCGCAGACAGCCCCCAGCATGTGGCTGTGGTTGATCATGCTGCGGCCGCCAAGTCCCACAAAAAGGTTCTTCGAATAATTGGACATTCCGACCACTTCATGGGGGACCACCTGACCCACAGAAAAAATCAGGTCATAACTTCCGTCAACGAGAATACGATTCAGCTCCACTTCGATCTCCCTGCGGAACAGACCTCCGCTGATCCCGCCTACATAATCCGCGGGAACAGTTCCAAGTTTTACCGTGTCTGTCTGCCAGCGGTGGACTCTCATCGCCTCCTCCGGGACCACATCAGAAAAGAAGGCCTTTTTCCCGGCTGCGTCCATTTCCATATGAGTTCCAAGGGCCGGTATGACATGCACCAGTGCACCCCATCCAGTGAGTTCCCGGTACAGCATCCGGGTGATCTCTCCGGCGTACGAAAAGCATCTGGTAAAGTCCGGCGGCACCAGGAGGACCCGCTTTCTGTCCCTGTACTGCGACAGCAGGCGACGGATCCCTTCCAGCAGCGCTTCATCACTCAGGCCGCTCTCTTCCGTAAGGAAAATCTCTTCCATTTTATTCTCTCAGTCCTTTCCCGCGCGGCACCCGTACTTACCTCCGGCAGTTCGCTGCAATGATCTCTGAAAGTCCCACGCCGGGATTCCTGTACCGCGCCTCAGGATTCTTCTCCGGCACTGCAAGCCGGAAGGCATTCACAGGACAGTTGTGCACACATGCCAGACAGTTCATGCAGAAGCCGCCGTTATGCTGAGCTCTCCCGTTTACTATCTCATAATCACCCTCGGGACATACCTTTGCGCAGGTGCCGCAGCCAATGCAGACATCTGTTATGACAAACATTTTTCCGTGAGACAGATCCGGTGCGGGTTTCCCGCCCCGCTCCGCTGCCTGTTTCGCTCTGCGCTCCGCAATATGACGCCGCCTTTCCTCTTTCTCCTCTTCCGTCATGAGGATCACTTCTTCTTTCCGGGAGGCGATATCCTCCCTCAGTGCGGCGAGCTGTGCCTCTACTTTCTTGTCCATCTGCAGCTCAGAAGCGATATCAAAGTTCGGGAGATAATTATCCACCATAAAAAGTCCGCGCACAAGCGAGAGCTTCAGCCCGAGACTGTCACAGAGCTCCTTAGCCGTATCAGCGCTCGTTCCCGCGCGGAAACCGAAGGTCGGCACCATGTAAAGGTACTCTGTTTTAAGGACCGCGCGCTTCATGAATTCCCGGACCACCGGCGGCTGACTTCCGCCGAAATTCGGGTAGACGATACCGATGGTCTCATCTGAAAACACAAGCTCCGCATCGTCCTTTTTTAATAGCTGCGGGATGCTCAGCGGTTCCGGATCCAGCTGCCTTGCGATATAAAGCGAGTTCCCTGTGGCTGTAAAATAAAAGACCATGTCTCCTCCTTCTTTGTCTGGTATCCGCTTCTCAGACTTCCGCAGCCAGTTCTTCCAGCACCGGGACAGACAGAACCGCGATGCGGGAGGTGTGGTACGGGCATTTCAGCGGATCGGAAGGATCCGTGACCGGAACAGGAGTACCGTCTGCGTACGTTTTCCAGTTCCATTCGCTTTCAGGATCTATGAAATGCGTCTTGATAAAGTCCCAGGTCTCTGCAGCTTTGTCAAAGTACTCCTTTTCTCCTGTCATCCGGTACATATAGAGCAGCGCCGTAACTGCCTCTGACTCCTCCCACCATAGCTTTACAGCCGACATGCTGCCGTCAGA
>CACXEL010000046.1 GCA_902766655.1 uncultured Lachnospiraceae bacterium
CGCACGGGTATCCGCAACGGTCTTCGGAAGATCAATTATTACAGCTACATGTCCAAGGCCGGCACCACAGCTGTGAAGGAGCTGCTCGCGAAGGAGGACGTGACCTTCTTCCACGATCTGGCCCTGGCCGCGGAGAAGGCCATGAGTGCCGACGCCGAGAAAGCCATGCGGGTGTTTGCAGGACTTTGATGAACGCATCGGCAGCTGCTCCCGGTCAGTGAACAGGAGCCGTTGTCTGGTAAGCAGGAGAAAGCCCGGACCGATACTCTGATGATCGGTCCGGGCTTTCTCCTGCTTTATGAAACTGAGAGTGTCTTACGCGTGCATGGCTGCCGTGTGTCGGCAGCAGTCTCTGCGCAGAAAAGAAGCACGATGTATACGACGAGTCCCGTTCATGCAAGCTATGTTACAAAATGACATTTTTCTGCGCGCCTTTCAGCCAGGCATCCAGGTTGTCGAAGACGATTTCTGCCCGGAGGCTCATGGACTCTCTGGTTGCGAAGGCTACATGCGGGGTGACGAGGCAGTTCCTGCAGCCCAGCAGCGGTTCATCCGGGCTGAGGGGCGGCTCCTGATCGAAGACGTCGATCCCTGCCGCGGCGATATCCCCCCTGTTCAGGGCATCCGCCAGGTCCCGGGCGACCACAACTGGCCCGCGGGCCACATTGATGAGGATGGCGGACTTCTTCATGAGGGCAATCCTGCCGGCGTCAATAAGGCCGCGGGTAGAATCGTTGAGCGGGCAGTGGAGGACGACTATGTCGGCCTGCGCGAGGAGGTCCTCCAGGGAGACCTGCTCCACATAGCCGGGTGCGTCCGCCTTTCTGGTGCGGCTGTTGGCCAGCACACGGCAGCCGAAGGCGTGGAAGAGCTCCGCCGAGCGGCGGCCGATTTTGCCAAAGCCAACTATGCCGACGGTCTTGCCTTTGAGCTCGCTGCCCACGAGCCCCTCCTTGGTTCCGCCCTTGCGGCAGCGGTCTTCGACTGCGGAGAGATTGCGGAGGATACTGAGGACCATGCCCAGCACCAGCTCGGCCACCGCCTCGTTGGAATAGCCGGAGGCATTGCTGACAGCGACGCCTTTTGCCCTTGCGGCTGCAAGGCCTACATGGTCCACTCCGGTGAAGGCCACGTCGATGAATTGCAGCTTCTCGCAGGCCTCAATGACCTGGCCGGGCATCGGCATGTTGGCGATGATCATGGCGTCCGCGTCCCGGGCCTCCTCAATCAGAGTGGGGACGTCCGTCGTGCGGGCGAAGTCAACAAAGGTGTGGCCCTGGTCCTCGAAGGGCTTTTTGCGCATGGCCAGCTCCTCCGCGGAGATGCCGAGGGACTCCAGGATGACGATCTTGCTCATGTCGGTATTTCCTTTCTATCTGACAAAAGACCTTATTTTCCGGTACTGAAAATGCACACATTGCCGGAAGCTGTCTTCATTGTATCATCCTTTCGTGACGGAGCATACTGAAAAAACAGAGCCTGCCGCGGCAATTCCTGCTTTTTCGAGGATGAGCGGTGTTCGGGGGAGGACAGGTTTCCCATGCCATGCTTTAAGGTGCAGGAACTGCGTGCATTCCCGGAAAAGTGTGGTATAATCATAGGACTATAACTGCTCCGTGCCGCGGAATGCGGGAGATGGCGTCATTTTCTCCCTGGATTCCGGTGGCCGGATGACATCCGGAGGATATCTATGACGCAACACGCAAACTGCCAGAAGCTCGCCGATTTCATACATAAAAGCCCTACCTCCTATCACCTGGCGGAGGAGACCAGACAGCGGCTGCTTGCGGCAGGCTACGAACAGCTTCTCGAATCATCTGCCTGGCAGATCAGGCCGGGCGGCAAATATTTCGTACTAAGGAATGGCTCGGCCATCGCTGCCTTCCGGATTCCAGCGAAGGCACCTGGCGGCTTCATGATCATGGCCAGCCACGCGGACTCCCCGATCCTCAAGATCAAGGAGAATCCGGACATCCGTGAGAATGACTACACCCGACTCAACATAGAGGTCTATGGCGGCGCCCTCCTGGCTCCCTGGTTCGACCGGCCGCTCTCCGTCGCCGGACGGATCTACGTCCGCGAGGAAGGGGGCATTTCCTGCCGCCTGGTCGACATGGAACGGGACCTCCTCATGATTCCCTCCCTGGCCATCCACATGAACCGCCAGGCCAACGAGGGCACCAAGCTCAACCCCCAGAAAGACCTGCTTCCTCTGCTGGGCAACGGCGACTGCACCTCCCTCTACGACCTGGTGACACAGAAGTGCAACGAGGATCAGCCGGACAGGAAGATCTGCACCGAGGATGTGCTCGGCCACGACCTGTACGTCTACTGCCGTGAACGGCCCTTCTTTTGGGGCGCGGACCATGAATTCATGGCCTGCCCGAGGCTGGACGACGCCTCCTGCGCCTACGCCTCCCTCGAGGGCTTCCTTCGAGCTGAGAATTACAATAAGGTCGATTCCGTCCCGGTCCACCTGGTCTTCGACAACGAGGAGGTGGGCTCCTCCACCAAGCAGGGCGCTGCCTCGACCTTCCTGAAAGACACGCTCCGCCGGATCTCGGCCGGCCTTGGCTGCGGCGAGACGGAGCATCTGCAGATGCTGGCCCGGAGCTTCATGCTCTCCAGCGACAACGGTCATGCTCTCCACCCCAACTATCCGGAGAAGGCCGACCCGGTCAATAAGGTCCGGATGGGCAGGGGCATCGTCCTCAAGTACAGCGCCAACCAGAAATACACGACCGACGCCCTGTCGGCTGCGGTGGTGCGGGTCCTGGCGGAGAGGGCCGGCGTAGCCCTCCAGGTCTTCACCAACCGGGCGGACGTGCCCGGCGGCTCCACCCTGGGCAACCTCTCGGGCAACCAGGTGGCCGTGCCCACCGCGGACGTAGGCCTCGCCCAGCTGGCTATGCATTCGCCCTGTGAGTGCATCGGCTGCTCCGACGTGGACGATATGATCGCCCTGGCGGAGACCTTCTTTGCTTCTTCGATGAAGGAGACCGGATACGGAAGCTATACTGTATAAAGCGAAACGATGGGACGTACGGCTCTGTTTCACAATTGTGAAGCGGGTCGTGCGTCCCCTTGTTTTGCCGCCTTGTCTCCTCCTCCCTCGGATAGAAGGATACACAGAAGATAAAATAAAGAACATCAGTGATAGCTTATGACGGCAACCTCTGATATTATTTTTTCAGAATGGACCGGGTGCACCCTGCCCGGGCTCAGTGTGAACGATAAGTAAGCCTGCAATCAAGCGGAGAAAGGACAAAAAATGAAAACAATCGCCTTCAATAAAGAATGGCTCTGCAACGGCACTCCCGTCACGCTTCCCCATGACGCGCAGATCACCGAGCAGCGCGGCAAGGATATCTCGAACGGCGGCCACGCCTATTTCCCGGGCGGCATTTATACATATGAGAAGACATTTACCGCTCCCGATGAGTGGGCCGACAAGGACGTTCTGGTGGAGTTCGAGGGCGTCTACAAGAACGCCACCGTCTCCCTAAACGGCGAAAAGCTCTGCTTCCACCCCTACGGTTACACCAACTTTTTCGTCGGGCTGGCCGGCCTTCAGTATGGTGCGGAGAATACCCTGACCGTGGAAGCCGACAACTCCAAACTGCCCAACTCCCGCTGGTACTCCGGCTCGGGTATCTATCGCCCCGTCTGGATCCACGTCTGCGAGAAGGATGGACTTCGCCCGCAGAGCGTGAAGATCACGACTGTCAGCTATGATCCTGCCGTCATCCGCATCGACGCACCCGTGAACGTCAAAGCTGAGGTGGAAGGCGTGACGGGCGAGGGGAGAAGCTTTGAGCTGACGATTCCCGACGCGAAGCTCTGGAGCGACGAGACGCCTTACCTCTACACGGCAAAGATCACGGCCGGCGAGGGAGATACCCTTACGATCCCCTTCGGCATCCGCAAAATCGAGTGGTCCAACCAGGGCTTTTTCATCAACGGAAAGAAGACCTTCCTCCGCGGCGGCTGCGTCCACCACGACAGCGGTATCCTCGGCGCGGCCACCTTTGACGAGAGCGAGGAGCGCAGGGTCCGCATTTTAAAGGAGAACGGCTTCAACGCCATCCGGTCCTCCCACAACCCGGCCTCCCGGGCCATGCTGGAGGCCTGCGACAGGCTGGGCATGTACGTCATGGACGAGACCTTCGACATGTGGTACAACCGCAAGACCACCTACGACTATGGCTGCGACTGGGCCGACAATTGGGAGAAGGACGTCGCGGCCATGGTGGAGCGCGACATCAACCACCCCAGCGTGGTCCTCTACTCCATCGGCAACGAGGTGGGAGAGCCCGCCGAGCAGAAGGGCATCGACGCTGGGATGGCCCAGGTGGCCCTCTGCCATAAGCTGGATCCCTCCCGCCCGGTGACCTGCGGCACCAACCTCATGATCATCTCCCGCGCTGCCCAGGGGAAGGGCTTATACAAGGACGGCGAGCAGACGGTCGGCGCACCCGGCCAGCAGGCAGAAGAGGACACGGGCAAGCCCCAGAACGCCAGCCTTATGTTCAACATTATTACCAGCTTTATCGGCTCCGGCATGAACAAGGCGGGCAACTCCAAGAAGGTGGACAAGCTGACCACGCCCTTCCTCGACAGTCTGGACATCGCCGGCTACAACTACGGCTCCGGCCGCTATCCGCTGGAGGCCAAGGCCCATCCGGACCGCGTGGTCTTCGGCAGCGAGACTTTCCCCCAGGACATCTGGAAGAACTGGGAGGCCGTGAAGAAATATCCCTACGTGGTCGGCGACTTCATGTGGACCAGCTGGGATTACCTGGGCGAGGCCGGCATCGGCGCCTGGAGCTACACCGGCGGCATGCCCTTCAATCGGCCCTATCCCTGGATCCTGGCCGGCGCGGGCGTCATCGACATCCTTGGCAATCCGGACGGCAGCTGCAAGTATGCTGCCACGGTCTGGGGCAAGGAAGGAAATCCTGTCATCGCAGTCCGTCCGGTGAACCACCCCGGCGTCCGTCCTTCCAAGTCCTCCTGGCGCGGCACCAACGCCATCCTCTCCTGGAGCTGGATGGGCTGCAACGGCAACAAGGCCACTGTGGAGGTCTACTCCGATCAGGCAGCTGTGCAGCTTTTCCTGAACGGCAAGGGTCTCGGCCGGAAGAAGGTCAAAGAGTGCAAGGCCCTCTACAACATCAAGTACGCTCCCGGCAAGCTGACCGCCGTCGCCTACGACGCCTCCGGCAGGGAGACCGGCCGCAGCGAGCTCGCCTCCGCAAGGGCTGCCCTGCAGCTGGCCGTCAGACCGGAAAAGACAGAGGTGAAGGCCGGTGAGATCGTCTATGTCCCCGTGAACGTCGAGGGCAGGAATGGTATCGTGGAGTCAAATGCAGACCGTAAGGTCACCGTCACCGTCGAGGGCGGCGAGCTCCTGGCCTTCGGCAGCGCCAACCCCTGCACGGCAGAAAAGTATAACAGCGGCAGCTTCACGACCTACTATGGCCGCGCCCTGGCCATCGTCCGGGCCGGCGAGGGCGGAAAGATGACCGTCACAGCCAAGGACGACCGGATCTCCGCCAGCGCTGAGATCGTCATCGTCGGGTAAGGGGGGCTTTCCCGGGATCTGTCAGGCTGGACTGCAATTACATATGGAAGGGGACTTCACCTCATGACCGGGCGGCATCATGTTTTGGCACCCTGGGCCCGGGTGAGCGGGAGGTTTCGACATAAAGTCTGCCCCGCCCTCTGTCAGCTTTGGCGCTTGACAGGGGACGGGGCAGATATTTACATTTATCATACAGGTAAGCATGGCGGGTTCCTGCCGGCTCTCAATTCTTCCCTTCCCGCAGGGCGATTACCTGGTCAATCAGAGAGTCTCCCAGGCAGTGCCCGGTGATCTCCATGCAGGAGCTGATCTTGTCCGCCACGGATAAGATAATGCCCTCCCTGTTTTTGGGCAGGTGAGGGCCGAGGGGCCACATATGGCAGACCACGGCGCTCTCGAGGGCGGGATCGTTCTCCACCACGAGCTTTCTGACCACCTCCACGGAATCTTTGGGGTGCCGGAAGCAGCACTGTACGTTGTTCCGGTACTTTTTGTCGCGGCCCAGGATGCCCAGGTCATGGCAGAGGGCAGCCCGCGTCATCCGCTGGGTATCGGTCCTGATATGGAGCTTCATGAGGAGATAACAGATCATGAGGCTCACGACCGCCACGCCCAGCGTATGGCTGGCGACGGTGGAGACGTTATGGTGGGTCTGGACCAGGGCTTCGCCGAACTCGTCGGAGAGGAGAATGTCCATGCCCTGGGCTAAGAGGAGGGCGTTTATTTTTCGGAGCATGCGGAACCTTGCTTTCTGAGATGAAATGGGCCATGGGATCCATCCTTTCGGAGGAGGCCCATGCCCGCTAAAGCGCGTCTGCAAGAGTGGACTGCCGGTCATGGAGTGGCTGCCCTGACCTTTAGTATACCATTTGTATGTGATTGGCGGCAATGTCAATAGTGTACAGACTCCTCAGATGCCGGCGGCCTGATTCCGGTGAAAAGACCATGGCTGCTCGTTTCCGGACACAGGAACGAGATTGGACAGGGGACATAAGACTTTTCTTCTCTGCGCGCTGCGTTAAGCCTGTCGAAGATCATTTTGACCTGAAAGAAACGGGCTTTTCACGCTGAATCCGGCGCCGTTTGCGTTCCCGGGGGATAGGGAGGAAGGGTTTTCTTTATACTGGAAAATGCAGTGCCCTCAGGTGAATGCCGAATCGGTACTGAACAATTGTCTGCTATGGTATGGACTATGAGGAGGAGTATAAAATGGGTGATTCCTTCTGGCTCTGGTATCCCGGAGATATGGAACTATATTACGCAATGAAACAGAATTTCAGCCGGGTCGAGCGGGGAATGGGCTGGCCGGCCTTCTGGAAGTCCGAGAGCTTCCGCAACCGCGTGGTCTTTATGAGACACTATGAGCTGGCGCAGGCGGCCACCTTCACCGTGTACTCAAAGGCGGTCGGCTTCGTGTATGCGGACGAACGGAAGTTTCCGTTTGGGACCCCGATCCGCCTGGAGAAGGGCCCCCACAACATCCGGATCCACTGCGGCCGGATCGACGCCTTCCCCTCGGTATATATTGAAGGTGATGCGGTGCGCTCGGACAAGGGCTGGCTGGTCTCCGATTATGACAGGCCGGAGGTGCCGGCCGGGATGAACGAGGCTTTCCGGGATAAAAATGCGGACCCGGACACCTGGCATTTCAGCGAAAAGATTTATGAGCCGGTGAGTGTGACTACAGAGAAAGAAGGCTTCCTCTACGATTTCGGCGTCGAGCTCACAGCTGTGGTAGAGGCGGAGGACACTCTGCCCGGCACCGTGATCTACTGCGGCGAGTCCCGTGAGGAGGCCCTGGATTCCGTGAACTGCTACCAGCGGTATGAGGCGGACGGCCAGGGCAGGACAGAGCGGTGCGCCGTGCGTTTTGTCTTCATTTCCGGGGAAAGGAGGACCGTGCGCGCCATCCACCAGTACGTGGATATCCCCGTCCGGGCTTCATTTTCTGTCGAGGACGCCAGGCTGACCAGGATATGGGAGGTGTCCGCGAGGACCCTGGCCCTGTGCAGCGGCATTTTCTTCATCGACGGCATCAAGCGGGACCGGTGGATCTGGGGCGGCGACGCCTACCAGAGCCTCCAGGTGAATCCCTACCTCTTCGCCGACCCGGACATCGACCGGCGGACGCTGACGGCCCTGCGCGGTTCGGATCCCGTCACGACCCACATCAACACCATAGCAGACTACAGCATGCTGTGGCTGGCCAGCGTCTGGGACCACTACCGACTTTACGGAGACCGTGAATACCTGGCGCTCATGTACCCGAAAATGAAGACCCTCATGGCCTTCCTGCTGGACCAGCGCGACGCACGGGGCTTCTTCATCGGCCGCCCGGGCGACTGGCTCTACATCGACTGGGCGGACTTCGACAGGGAAGGCCCGCTGGGCGCGGAGCAGATGGCCTTCGCCGGCTGCTGGATGGCCATGAGCCGGGCCGCAGACGCGCTGGGGCTCACCGGGGACCACAGCTTCTATGAGAACGGCCGACAGGAGTTCCGGCAGGCCGTCCGTGACGCCTACTGGGATGAGGAGAAAGGCGCCTTCGTGGACTCTTTCGCATCGGGCAGGCGCCGCGTCGGCCGTCAGACCAACATTTTCGCTCTCCGCTTCGGGGTCGCCTCTGAGGAGGAGCGCGGCAGCATTCTGCGCAACGTGATCCTGAATTCCGACGTGCCGCCCATCACGACACCCTATTTCGCCTTCTACGAGCTGGACGAGCTCGGCAAGGCGGGCAGGGTGAAGGAGCTCTATGAGCGTATGACAGCCTACTGGGGCGGCATGCTGGACAGAGGCGCGGCCACCTTCTGGGAGGAGTATGATCCGGAGGCGCCGGCGGAGAGCCAGTACGACATGTACGGAGACCGGTTCGGCAAGAGCCTCTGCCATGCCTGGGCGGCCAGCCCTCTCTACCTGATTGGCCGGTATCTGGTCGGGCTTGAGCTCACCTGGTCCGAGGAGACCGGGGCGGGCTTCATCTGCAGACCGGACCTGGCTTACATGGACGGGCTCAAGGCGGAGTTCCCGGTGGCCTGCGGCAGGAAGACCTTAAAGATCAGCTTCGCTGAGGGGATACTGACAGTTTCTACGGACGCTGAGGACGGCAAGGTCGTCCTGGGAGAAGATGAGTACACCCTCTGCCCGGGCAGGACCTATAGCTTTAGCTTAAGGTAAGGGCTGTTGCGGCCCGTAATCAGAAAGACCATCCGGAAGGAAATCCGGATGGTCTTTCTGATTCTGGGTTTCAGCGCTTTTTTGCAGTGTGCAACGGCGCAA
>CACXEL010000047.1 GCA_902766655.1 uncultured Lachnospiraceae bacterium
GCTTCCTGGGTCAGCAATGATTTCGAAGTCGGCATCGTCATGATGGCTGATCCGATCCTCTCCACCGGCGGCGCTGTTGAGATGATGCTGGGCATTGCCAGCAACTCCGAGAGACCTGACAAGTGCATGGATCTCCTGAACCTGATTTACGCCGACAAGGACGTCGCCAACCTCCTCAACTTCGGTGTCGAAGGCCTGGACTACGCTCTGGTCGAGGGCACTGAGAACGTCATCACCTCCGAGGGTACCGGCAACGCCGATCACAGCGGCTACTACACCGCATTCTCACACTTCGGCGATCCGACCACCAGACACATCGTCGCTCCCCTCACGGATTCTTATCCGGAAGACGTCAAGAAGTTCAATGACGAAGCTTCTGTCTCCAAGGCCTTCGGATATTCCTTCAAGTCCGATATGTACTCCACCGAAGCCGCGGCTGTCTCCGCAGTCCTGGCTGAGAAGCTGCCCATGCTGAACGCCGGACAGGTCTCCGACGTCAGGGCCGCCGTCGACGATCTGGTCGCCTCCCTCGAGCAGGCCGGCATCAACGACATCATCGCCGGCAACCAGGAACAGCTGGACGCCTATCTGGCCGGCAACCAGTAATAAGAGATCCGTTCACTAAAGGAAGAATAACTGCCTGACAATTTATAAAGCTCATAAAAATGAGGACCGCCCTGTCCGGCGCCTGATGCCCCTGACGAGGACAGGGGGTCCTCATTTCCTTAAAAGGGGGATTTACTGTGGCACTGAAAAAAAAGGACCCGGCTCCCGCGGGTAACAAGAAGTCTTTTGGCGCTGCTTTTCTGCACTGGCTGCCCTTCTATCTCATGGGGGCTCCGGGATTGATTTACATTTTCATCAACAACTACATGCCGCTCGCCGGCCTTCAGATCGCCTTCAAGAACTTCAACTTCGCGAAGGGAATGTGGAAGAGCCCGTGGATCGGGTTCAAGAACTTTGAATTCCTGTTCAAATCCAAGGACGCTTTTGTCATCATCCGCAATACGCTGCTCTACAATATCGCCTGGATCCTCATCGGTATGGTCATTGGCGTCGGCGCGGCCATCCTGCTGAACGAGATCACCAACGCTGTTGCCAAGAAGTTCTATCAGACCGCGATCCTGCTGCCCTACCTCATGTCCATGGTCGTCATTGCCTATCTGGTTTACGCTTACCTGTCTCCGACGTCCGGCCTCATCACCAAGGCCATCGAGGGAGTCACCGGCAATACGGTCCAGTTCTACCAGCAGCCCAAGTTCTGGCCTTTCATCCTGACCTTTGTCCATGAATGGCGCGGCATCGGTTTTGGCATGATCCTCTACCTGTCCAGCCTTCTGGGCATTGATCCCACCTTCTATGAGGCGGCCTCCCTGGACGGCGCGACCAAGTGGCAGCAGATCCGGCTCATCACGATCCCGCTCCTCAAGCCCACGATCCTGATGCTCCTGATCTTAAACCTTGGCCAGGTCTTCCGGTCAGACTTCGGTCTCTTCTACCAGGTCCCCATGATGCAGTCTCCGCTCTTCCCGGTGACCCAGACCATCGACACCTATGTGTACCGGGCCCTCATGCAGCTCAACAACGTCGGCATGTCCGCGGCGGCCTCCTTTGTCCAGTCTGTGGTTGGTTTCATTTTCATCGTGACGGCCAACAAGATCGTGACGAAGCTGGACGAGAACAGCGCCTTATTCTGAGAAAGGAGGAGAAAAATGAAATCCAAATCCCAGAAAAGATGGCAGCTGGCAGCCAATGTGATCCTGATGATCAACTCCCTGCTGGCTCTCCTGCCTTTCATTCTCCTGATCATCGCCTCCTTCACGGATGAAAAGGTGGCCATGACGGACGGTTTCTCCTACTTTCCGCGGAAATTCTCGACGGCGGCTTTTGGCTACATTATCCAGCAGTGGGCCATGATCGGGCGCGCTTACATGATGACTATCGTGGTCACGGCCATCGGTACCTCGCTATCCGTCATTTTCACGGCCATGCTGGCCTACATGCTCTCCCAGAAGAAGCTGCCGGGCCGCAAGATCTTTAACTTCTACATCGTTTTCACCATGCTCTTCAACGGCGGCGTGGTCCCGACCTACGTCATGTACGTCAAGACCTTCCACCTGAAGAACACCATCTGGGGCCTCATTATCCCCAACCTCCTCCTCAGCGGCTTCATGATCATGCTGGTCAGAAATTATTTCGAGAACAGCATTCCCGGCGAGCTCTACGAGGCGGCCCGCATCGACGGCGCGGACGAGTTCTACAACTTCTTCCACATCGCGCTTCCGCTGTCCGTTCCGATCCTCGCGACCAGCGGCCTCATGACCGGCCTGTCCTACTGGAACGACTGGACCAACGGCCTCTACTATCTGGACGCCAAGGGCAAGCAACTGTACACGATCCAGAACATCCTGAACAACATAAATGAGAACATTCAGTTCCTGGCCTCCAATGCCACCGGCGGTATCAACATCGGTGACCTGCCGACGACGACGGTCAGAATGGCGATCGCCTTCGTGGGCATCCTGCCGGTGCTGATCATCTATCCCTTCTTCCAGAAGTATTTTGCGAAGGGACTGGCGATGGGTGCGGTCAAAGGCTGAATTGTGAAACGGACCGGGAGATCAGCTTCCGGTCCGTTTTTTATGGCAGCGGGTGCTTTGGAGGCTTCGTTGACAGAGAGGAGAAAAGGTGGAAGGAAAGTTCTTTACAAGTGGGCGGGTTCGTGCTAAAGTATAGGGGTGCCGGAAAATGAAGGCACGGTTTATTGATGTGTCCGCGTAGCTCAGCAGGATAGAGCGACCGCCTCCTAAGAATGAGGTCAACATTCGACGGAAATGATTTTTAAATCAGGTCGGCAGTTCGAAATGACTGAGATGCGGTACATAAATAAGAGCTTTCGTCTAACAAAGGCGGGTTGTGCATTTTCAAACAACCGCCCCGGATTAGAGAAATCCGTTAGAAAGATTAGACGAAATGCTTTGAGGGCCCGATCCTCCAAGGTCAAAAAACCTTGAAAATACGGGAAATTTTGAGAAGTCCGCGTAGCTCAGCAGGATAGAGCGACCGCCTCCTAAGCGGTAGGTCGGAGGTTCGAATCCTCTCGTGGACGCTTACCCCGTTGGCGGAAGTTGAGAAATCGACTTCCGCTTTTTTCTTTCCTGTCATATAAATCCAGTCAATTCTGCTAATTACATATTAGATGATTTCTAAAAAAACGCGGTTTTTTCTAACGCGTCTTTTTTGCGCTCTTCCCGGCTCCTCAGCTAATGAAAGCGGCTGTTCGGCTGGGAAGTGGAGTTCAAAGGAGTAAAATAGGCTTTTTGAGACTAAGGGACGGTCCTTTTTTCTCAAAATGCTCTGATTTTGAGAAAAAAGAACCGTCCCTTAGTCTCAAAAAGCCTCCCCACTCCCCCGGTTTTCATCTAATAATCCCATCGGTCCATTAGCCCGGCACATCAAAAATCATTAGTTCTTCTAACAACACCCTCCATACATAGCACACCCATGATCCGCAGAAGCCGCATCGGGGTGTGCTCTTTTGTATATTTTGAGATAAGGAGGCAGAGAATGGAGGAACAATACAGATACACTATGGTGATGGAAGGGGTCAGATATCACAAAGCGAAGCCCCGCACCTGCAGGAAATGCTTTTTCTGGAAGAATAAACGGAAAGGCTGCATCCTCGGCGCCGAGAACTGCTACTACCTCGCGGAGAGGATCAGGACACCCGAAGAGAAGAAATGCGAAGGATGCCCCTACGGCAAAGCGAATCAGGTCTGCGTGGCGGCCTGCTGCTACAAGGACCTGGAGAGCAGCATGCGGAAGAGCCGGGCACAGACCGTCAGAGAAATGATCCGGGAAAAGGAGGATGAGAGAAATGCATGAGAGGATGAGCGAGAAGGATCTGCAGCGCTTAAGATATTACGAAAAGCTCGTAAAGGCAGGGGTAAATGCGCCGGCGGGGAAGGAACCGCCCAGCTGCGCGAAATGTCCTTATTTCCAGCCGGATTTCAGGTACAGGAAGTGCCTGTACGCCAGATGTCCCTACGGGCGGAAGGTAAAGATCTTCCGGGAGAGGCCCCTCGGACGTGAGAAGGTGGCGCGGATGGAGGAGCAGGACGCGGTGAAGGCGGATGGATGAGTACAGCCTGGACTACTATTACGGCCTGGAGGCTGAGGAGTTCAGCTTCATCCGGGTCCCCAAGCTCCTGATCACTCTCCCAATCTACAAGTGCCTGACATCTGACGACAAGCTGCTTTACGGGATACTTCTGGACCGGATGGGCCTTTCGGTGAAGAACCGGTGGATCGACGGGGAAGGACGGGTGTATATCATCTTCACGATCGGGGACGTGATGAACTCGCTGAACTGCGCCGAGCACAAGGCCGTGAAGATGATGTCAAACCTGGAAAATAAAGCCCATCTCATCGAGCGGAAGCGCCAGGGACAGGGGAAGCCGAGCATCATTTACGTGAAGAA
>CACXEL010000048.1 GCA_902766655.1 uncultured Lachnospiraceae bacterium
CTCACCATCGGGACCGAGCAGGTGGAGGAGCTGGTGGGGAAGGAGTTTCCCGAAGCCAGGATCCTGCGCATGGATATGGACACCACCCGGGGCAAGGAGGGGCACAGCGCCATCCTCAGCGAGTTCGAGGAGGGAAATGCCGACATACTCGTGGGTACCCAGATGATCGTCAAGGGCCACGACTTCCCCAACGTCACCCTCATGGGCATCCTGATGGCGGATATGTCCCTGAACGCCGACAGCTACCGGTCCCAGGAGCGGACCTTCCAGCTGATCACCCAGGCCGTCGGCCGGGCCGGCCGCGGCCGAAAAGCAGGGCTGGCGGTGATCCAGACTTATGAGAAGGAGCACTTCGCCATCCAGGCGGCGGCCGCCCAGGACTACGACCGTTTTTACCGGGAGGAGATGGCCTTCCGGCGCCTTCTGGCCTACCCGCCTGCCGGCAGCATGATGGCTGTTCTGGGCAGCGCCGCGGGGGAGGAGACGCTGACGCAGGGCATGCATTTCCTGAAGAAATATATCGAGCGGATCGATCCGGCCGGGGCCCTGCGGGCCGTTGGGCCGGCGCCCCAGGCAGTGGGCAAGATCCGGGACCGCTACCGCCAGGTCATATACCTGAGGCACCAGAGCCGGGAAGCCCTGGTGCGGGCCAGGAATCTCCTGGAGCGCTATATAGAGATCAACAGCGGATTCTCCGGGATCAACATCGAATTTGACTTTCATCTTTGAGGCCGCGGGTGAACAGACAATGCCTTAAGGGGCGGCCCCGGCCATCCTGTATTACTATCTGACAACGGAGGACATTATGGCTATCAGAACAGTGAGAGTGGAGGGCGACAGCGTCCTGACAAAAAAATGCCGTGAGGTGAAGGAGATGACGCCCCGCCTCTCAGAGCTTATTGACGACATGTTCGACACCATGTACGAGTACAACGGCGTCGGCCTGGCTGCTCCGCAGGTGGGCGTGCTTCGCCGGATCGTCGTCATCGACTGCGGGGACAACCCGCTCTGCCTTATCAACCCGGTCATTGTGGAGACTTCGGGTGAACAGTGCGGCGACGAGGGCTGCCTCTCCGTGCCCGGCAAATACGGCGTGGTGACCCGGCCCAACTACGTCAAGGTGGCCTGCCTTGACCGGGAAATGAACCCCATTGAGCTGGAGGGCGAGGGCCTTCTTGCGAGGGCCTTCTGCCATGAGCTCGACCATCTTGAAGGGAAAATGTACACCTCTCTGGTGGAGGGCGAGCTCCACGATGCTGTCACACTGGATGAAGAGGAAGAAGAGGAGTAAAGGATGCTGAACCTGGTCTTCATGGGAACACCGGACTTTGCCGCGGTGATTTTACGACGCCTCGCCGATGCCGACTACAGGATCACGGGCGTGGTGACCCAGCCTGACCGGCCGAAGGGACGGAAGAAGACGCCTGAGATGTGTGACGTCAAGAAGGCTGCGCTGGAGCTGGGCCTGCCGGTCTTTCAGCCGGAAAGGGTCCGCCGCCCCGAGGCCCTCGAGGAGATCCGGAAAATGGAGCCCGACCTCATCGTCGTGGCCGCCTTCGGGCAGATCCTGCCCAAGGCCCTCCTGGACATGCCCCGCCTGGGCTGCCTCAACGTCCATGCCTCGCTCCTGCCGGCCTACCGAGGGGCGGCCCCCATCCAGTATGCCATTCTGGACGGGCTCAGCGAGACCGGAGTCACCATCATGCGGATGGACGTTGGACTTGACACCGGCGACATCATTTCCGAGCGAAGGACGCCCATCCTGGACACCGACACCGGCGGCAGTCTCTTTGACCGCCTGGCGGACCTGGGCGCCGACCTGCTCCTAGACACCATACCTTCCGTGGAGGACGGCACGGCGGTCTACACGCCCCAGCCATCTGACAGCCCCACTCCATACGCCAGGATGATCACCCGCGAGATGGGGAGGATCGACTGGCAGGAGAGTGCGGAGGTCATCGGCCGTAAGGTCCGGGCCTTTGCGCCCTGGCCCAGCGCTTTTACGACGCTGGAGGGTAAAATATTCAAGATCTGGTCCGGCACAGCATCAAGTGAGGGGGGCAGTGCGGAGCCGGGCACCATCCTGAAGGCTGACCGGGAAGGCATCACCGTACAGTGCGGTGAGGGCTCCTATACCGCCCTTGAGGTCCAGCTGGAGGGTAAAAGGCGCATGAAGACGGAGGAATTCCTCCGGGGCTTCAAGACAGGGGATACCCGGCTTGGATGAGAGGACCGGGAGCTCCGAGACCGTATCCGGGAGGATTTAACGATGGTCAACGGCAATACACGAGAGATCATATTGGACGTACTGCTTTCTGTTTTTCGCGACGGATATTTCAGTGACGTCGCCATCCACAGCGCCCTGGCCAAGTACCAGTACCTTTCCAAGAGGGACCGGGCCTTCATTTCCAAGGTCTGTGAGGGGTGCGTGGAGCGGATGATCGAGCTGGACTACACGATCAACCTCTTCTCCTCGGTCCCTGTCTCGAAAATGAAGCCCGTCATCCAGAACATCCTGCGCAGCGCGGTCTACCAGATCCGCTACATGGGCAGCGTGCCCGACGCCTCGGCCGTCAATGAGGCGGTCAAGCTGGCTCAGGCCAGGGGCTTCTACAACCTCAAGGGTTTCGTGAACGGCGTCCTGAGGACCATCGCCCGCCATGCGGACCACATCGAGTATCCGGACAAGGAGAAGAACCCCATCGAGTACCTGTCCGTGGTCTACTCGGCGCCCCGCTGGCTGGTCATGGCCTGGGTGGAGGAGTTCACCTACGAGATCACCGAGAGGATGCTGGCCAGCTTCCTCAAGGAGCGGCCGACGACGGTCCGCCTCAAGACCTCCCGGGAGAGCCGGGCGGAGATCCTGGAGTCCCTGAGGAGCCAGGGGGTCACCGTGCAGAGGGCGGCCTACCTGCCCTACGCCTACAATATTTCAGATTACAATTACCTGCCTGCCTTGAGCGCTTTCATGAAGGGCTGGATCTTCCCCCAGGACGTCAGCTCCATGCTGGTGGGGGAGGTGGCAGACCCGCACCTGGGCGATTTCATCATCGACATATGTGCGGCCCCGGGCGGCAAGAGCCTTCATGTGGCCGACAAGATGGGTGGCTTCGGCATGGTCGAGGCCCGTGACGTCTCCCAGGAGAAGGTGGCCCTGATCCAGGAGAACATGAAACGGGGCGATATCATCAATATCAAGCCGGTCGTCATGGACGCCCAGATTTTTGACGCGGACAGCGAGGAAAAGGCAGACATCGTGATCTGCGATCTTCCCTGCTCCGGGCTCGGCGTCATCGGCCGCAAGCCGGACATCAAGTACCGGATCACGCCGGAGAAGATCCGCGACCTGGTGGAGCTCCAGCGCCGGATCCTCCACAACGCCGTCTCCTATGTGCGGCCGGGCGGTGTGCTCATCTACAGCACTTGCACCGTGAGCCGTGAGGAGAACCAGGAAAACGTCCGCTGGCTGCTGGACAACTACCCGCTGACAGCCGAGTCCCTGGATCCCTTCCTGCCTGACGAGCTCCACAGACTCACGACGGCGGAGGGGTATCTCCAGCTCATGCCCGGTATACACGACTGCGACGGCTTCTTTATCTCGAGGTTCCGCAAAAAGTGACCATGGAAAAGACAGTGTACATGAATGATCTCACACTCGGTGAGATGAGGGAACGGCTGGCCGAAGCGGGCGAAAAGCCTTTCCGTGCCGCCCAGATCTATGAGTGGCTCCATGTGAAAAATGCAGACACCTACGAGGCCATGACCAACCTGCCCAAAAGCCTCCGTGAACGGCTCGCAACAGAGATGCCGCTCCGCACCCTGGCGATCGAAGAGGTCAGGGAATCGGCCGTGGACGGGACGAGAAAATACCTCTTCCGCCTGGCGGACGGTCAGTTCATAGAGAGCGTGCTCATGCGCTACCACCACGGGAATTCGGTCTGCATTTCCTCCCAGGTCGGCTGCCGGATGGGGTGCCGGTTCTGCGCCTCCACCCTCGGGGGACTGGTACGGAATCTTTCCTCCGGCGAGATGCTGGGCCAGGTCTACGCCATCGAGCGGGATACCGGCGAGCGGGTCAGCAATGTGGTGATCATGGGCATGGGCGAACCGCTGGACAATTACGACCAGGTGGTCCGGTTCCTGCGGATGATTTCCGACGACAAGGGGCATAACATAAGCGAGCGCAACCTGACGCTGTCGACCTGCGGCCTGGTCCCGGGAATCAGAAGGCTGGCGGAGGAGAAGCTGATGATCAACCTGGCCCTCTCCCTCCACGCCCCGAACGACGAGCGGAGAAGACAGATCATGCCGGTGGCCAACGCCTATTCACTGGACCAGATTTTTGAAGCCCTCCGCGGCTACTATGAGGCCAACCACCGCCGGCTGACATTCGAGTACAGCCTGATCGCCGGCGTCAACGATACGGACGAGTGTGCGCGGGAACTGGCCGCCAGAGTGCGCGGGATGAACTGCCTTATCAACCTGATTCCCGTAAATCCGGTCCGCGAGAACGATTTTAGGGCTCCGCAGGGCCCACATGTGGCGGCATTTAAGAAAAAACTTGAAAATTATGGAATAAATGTTACTATAAGAAGGGAAATGGGCCGTGATATTGAGGGAGCCTGCGGCCAGTTGAGAAAAAGATATACAGAAACGGTACATGTATGAACACATATGCTGCAACTGACGTAGGTCAGAAGAGAAAAATAAATCAGGACTGCATTTTTGCCTCCGCCGAACCGGTGGGGAATCTGCCGAACCTCTTTATCGTGGCGGACGGTATGGGCGGCCATAATGCCGGCGATTTCGCGTCCCGTTTTGCAGTCAATACAGTGAAGCAGGCCATTGAAGCCAGCGCTGAGGTCAACCCGGTCAAGCTGATTGAACAGGCCATCCAGCTTGCCAACGCCGGTATTCGCAGGGAATCTGCCGCCCATGAGGAGCTCGCGGGGATGGGCACCACCATCGTGGTGACGACCATCGTGGGCCATTATGCCTATACCGCCAACGTCGGCGACAGCAGGCTTTATCTCTATAACGGCGAGCTTAAGCAGATCACCCGGGACCACTCCCTCGTCGAGGAGATGGTCAGGCTCGGTGAGATCACCGAGGAGGAGGCCAGAAGGCATCCGGATAAGAACATCATCACCAGAGCACTCGGTGCTGCCGATACGGTGGACACGGATTTCTTTGATTTCCGTCTGCCGCCGGAAAGCGTGATCCTTATGTGCTCTGACGGGCTCACCAACATGGTGGATGATGTGGATATCCGCAGAATCATAGAGAAAGAACCGTCCGCGAGGGAAAAGGTGGATGCACTGATCAATACCGCCAACGATAATGGTGGAAAGGATAACATCGCAGTCATCATTATCGAACCGGGGTCGGACGAGGAGGAAGCATGTTAAAAGCTGGGACGATATTAGCTGAGAGATACGAGATCGTCGGCAGAGTAGGAGCCGGTGGCATGGCGGACGTATACAAGGCCATGGACCATAAGCTCAATCGTTACGTGGCCGTCAAGGTCATGAAACAGGAGTTTAATGAGGACGGCAACTTTGTCACGAAATTCAGGCGGGAGGCTCAGGCGGCCGCCGGCCTTGCCAACCCCAACATCGTCAACGTCTACGACGTCGGCGACGACCATGGCAGTAACTATTTCATCGTCATGGAGCTGGTGGAAGGCATCACGCTCAAGGAATACATTAGCAAGAAGGGCAAGCTTTCGGTGCGGGAGGCCACCAGCATCGCCATCCAGGTCTGCATGGGTCTGGCCAGCGCGCATGCCCAGGGCATCACGCACAGGGACGTAAAGCCCCAGAATATCATCATCTCCACGGACGGCAAGGTCAAGGTGACGGACTTCGGTATCGCGAGAGCCGCTTCCTCCAACACCATCAGCGCCAATGCCATGGGCTCGGTCCATTACAGCTCCCCGGAGCAGGTCAGAGGCGTCACCACGGACTATCGTTCAGATATCTACTCTCTGGGTATCACCCTCTACGAGATGGTGACCGGCAGGGTTCCCTTTGACGGGGAGACAACGGTGGCCATCGCCATCAAGCATCTCCAGGATGAGATGGTGCCGCCCTCCAAGTACGCTGCCGACCTGCCCTATTCGCTGGAGCAGATCATCTATAAATGTACCCAGAAGAATCCGGACAGACGGTATCAGTCCATGAATGAGGTCATCGCCGATCTCAAGCATTCGCTGATGGATCCCTCCGGACATTTCGTGACCCTTTCGAACCTCGCCGATCACTCCTCCACGGCCACCTACACGGAGACGCAGCGGAAGGTCATTCAGAAGGCGGCGGAGACCGGCGACGCCGGCAGAAAGACCTACACCTCCACCAGCTCCGTTCAGCAGGAGCGGATCCGCGATGAGGAGAATGAAGACAATTATTATGGGGATGAGGAGGAAGGAGACCTTACCAGCAAGCTGGAGAAGGCTATGACCATCGGCGGCTTTATCGTCGGCGCTCTCATCATCATTGTCCTCATTTACTTCATCGCCAGGGCCGCCAACATCTTCGACCTGACCCGCCAGTCCGGCTCTTCCTCCACGACCACCGAGACGACCGACAGTCAGACCGGGAACACGGAGAGCGGGGAGAACGGCCAGGCAGGTACCCAGCCGACCCAGGCAGCCTCCCAGGGTGGAGCAGCCAGCGCAGAGACAGTCAAAGTACCGTCCATCGTCGGCCTGACTGAGGAGACGGCGCAGGCAAGGGCCAGCGAGCGCCATCTGGGCATCAAGTATAACGGCGAGGAGGCCTCCGACGACTATCCGGAGGGCACGATCATCCGCCAGGATCCGGCTGCCGATTCGGACGTCGCGGTCAATACCACCATCAATTACTGGAGGAGCAGCGGAAGCGCTTCGGCCATGGTGCCGGACGTCTCCAACTGCTCCCTCAGTAAAGCAGAGGCGGCTCTCACGGCAGCCGGTTTCACCAATATAACCACCGTCCAGGCATACAGCAATACTGTCGGAATCGGCAACGTCATTGCCACCGTGCCCGGCGCGGGCGAGAGCGTGAACCCGGCAGAGACGGAGATCTCCATCACCGTCAGCATCGGTCCGGAATCGCCTGAGGACGTGACCGTTCAGTCCTACGGCGGTCTCTCCAGGACCCTGGCCGTCAAGCTCTGCGAGGATGCAGGTCTTGTGGTCCGTCTGGTAGAAGGCACTTCTGACCGCGTTGGCGCCGATGAGGTCTGCGGACAGAGCATTACCAGCGGC
>CACXEL010000049.1 GCA_902766655.1 uncultured Lachnospiraceae bacterium
GCTGGGCAGGAATGAAATCAGCGAGGCCTTCGGCGGTGCGGTCGAGACCATCTCCTTTGAGGACTGTGACACGCCTGACAAGGTGGCAAAGGCTATCGAGGCGGCCATCACGGACCAGGATGAAGTCATTTTCACCACCTCTCCCATGATGGTCACGACCGCCCTCAAATATGCCGTCGATTATCCCAGGATCCGTTTCCTCAACTGCTCCGTCAACCTTTCCGTCAACGCGATCAGGACCTACTACCCCCGCATGTACGAAGCCAAGTTCCTCATGGGCGTCATCGCGGCCATCCTCTCGGACAACCATCTGATCGGCTACTGCGCGGACCTGCCCATCTACGGCACCATAGCCTGCATCAACGCCTTCGCCATCGGAGCTTCCATGGCGGATCCGGAGGCCAGGATCCTCCTCGAGTGGGGCTCCAGGAAGGATGTGGACTGGGAGGATGCCCTCATTTCCAGAGGGGCCCGCATCATCTCCGGACCTGACTTCATCATCCCCGATGACGCGGCCACCCGACGCTACGGCGTCTACCGGATCGAAGAAGACGGATCCCTTACCTCCCTGGCAGCGCCTCTCTACCAGTGGGGAACTTACTACAAGCAAATCATCCGCACTGTGCTGGACGGCACCTGGGATGACAAGCACCTGGCCAAACGCGACGAGGCCCTGGGCTACTGGTACGGCATGTCCGCCGGCGTCGTGGACATCGTCCACTCCAAGAAGCTCCCCTATGCCCTGGTCAAGACCATCGATGCCCTCCACCGCGGTATCATCGAAGGCTCCGTCTGCCCCTTCGAGGGTGAGATCCACTCCCAGGAGGGCATTGTCCAGGGACCGGACGCGCCCCCGATGCCTTATCAGAAGATCATCGCCATGGACTACCTCTGCGACAACGTCATAGGCGAAATCCCGCCCGTCAGGGAGCTGAGGCCCGACGCCGGGCTTACCGTCCTCACCGTCGGCGTGAAGGACGCCGTCATCGCCCCTACGGGCAATAAAGACACCGAGGAACCTGTCACCCAATAAGCCGGAGGCTGCCATGAAAATCCTTGCCGTAGCGGACGAAGAGCCGCTGATCCTCTGGGATTATTTCGACCCGGAGCTGGTAAAGGGCGTCGACCTCATCATCTCCTGCGGGGACCTCAAGGCCTCCTTCCTGGACTTTCTGATGACCATGACCAACGCGCCCCTTCTCTATGTCCATGGCAACCACGACGAGGCTTATGTGAAGGATCCGCCCCCCGGGGCGGTCTGTATCGAGGACATGCTGTACAATTTTAACGGCCTCAGGATCCTGGGGCTGGGCGGTTCCATGAAATACCGGAACGGGACCTTCATGCACACGGAGAGGCAGATGGCCTGGCGGGTGTGGAAGGCTTCCTGGAAGGCGCGTTTACATGGCGGCTTCGACATCCTGGTCACCCACGCCCCCTGCCAGGGCTACGGAGACATGGAGGACCTGCCCCACCGGGGCTTCAGGTGCTTCAACGGCCTGCTCGAAAAATGGAAGCCCGCCTACATGCTCCACGGACACGTCCACAAGACGTACGGGCATTTCCAGCGCACCCGGACCCACGCGTCGGGGACCAGCCTCATCAACTGCTGGGAATATTACATTTTTGAGGTCCCGGATCCGCCGCAGAGGGGACGGATCCCACTGCTGAGACTCTTCAAGCGATAAGGCCCGGTCTTCCCGGGACATCCGCTGCGCTTCAAACGATACAATACCTCACGCTGCGACCGGCAACGGCCTTTGAACTTTCGATGCCTTCGCTGCGCTTCAGACTGCAAAAGACCTTCCGAAGGGACCGGCTGACTTCAGCCCCCTTCGGAAGGTCTTATTTTGATCATGCTTCTTTATGGCCGGTAAAAACACTCCACCGCGCCATACCACAGCGATGTGGCAGCTGCTTCATGCCCGTCAGTACCCTTCATCGATCCGGCAGGTGCTTCCGTTCCGGGTCTTGCTCACGATGATCTTCCGCTGGATGCCCGCCTTGAGCTCCTCCCGGTGGGAAATGACGCCGATCAGCTTGTCCGTGGAGAGGGACGTGAGCATATCCACCGCGTCCCCCAGAGACTGCTCGTCCAGCGTGCCGAAGCCCTCGTCGATAAAAAGGGTATCGATGCTGATGCCGCCCGCCGAGGCCGAGATCCGGTCGGAAAGCCCCAGGGCCAGACTCAAGGAAGCCTTGAAGCTCTCCCCGCCCGACAGGGTGCTGACAGGCCGCCGCTTGCCCGTGAAATTGTCGAGAATGTCCAGCTCCAGGGCATTGCGGCCGGTCCTGTCCCCGGTCTCCACGCGGCGGCAGAGCTCATACCGGTTCTCACTGATATCCCTCAGCCGCCGGTTGGCTGCCGCCAGAATGCTGTCGAAGCCTGCCGTCTGGACATACTGCTCCAGCGACATGAGCCCGTTCCCGCGCCCGTTGACCAGACTGCTCAGCCGTTCCAGAAGACCCTGCCTGTGCAGGAGAGTCTCCATCCGGCCTGCCTCCTCCTTCAGGACTCCGAGGATTTTCTGATTGGTGGAAAGGACGTGGTATCCCTCTGCCGATTCCTTATGGAGTGCCTCAAGACGCTTCTTCTCTTCCTCGAGGATGGCTTCATTTTCGGCGGTGTCGATGCGGACGAGGCCGGCTGCCCGTTCACGGGCATCATCCAGCCGGATCTCCACCTCCCGGAGCCTGTTCTCGAAGTCCCTGACAGCCTTTTCCTCGGCCGTGAGGGCAGCCTGGTCCATGATGGCCGTCCGGTAGTCCTCCAGGGAAATGAAACCATTGTCCTTCAGCGCCTTCTCCGCCTTCCCGGCCGACTCCTTTGCACTCTTCCTGAAATTCTCCTCCTGCTGACGGCGGACTGCCAGGTCCGCCCGGCCGGACTCCAGGGTTTTTTCGGCCTTTTTGACATCCTTCTCTTTTTTCTCTATATCCGCCAGGATCTGCTGCGCTTTTCGCTCAAGGTCTTTCCGGGCCCGGACGGCATCCTCCCTGGTGTCGTAGGGAAGAGGCGGCATGGCGCTGAGAGCGGCCTCGTCCGCCTGCTTTTTCCCGTTCATGTCGGCCGCATCACGCCGTACCTCATCCAGACTCTTCCGGATTTCCTCCTCTCTGTCCCTGTTACCCGGGATCAGTCTGTCCCGAAGATCTCTGAGCTCGCGGGCTTCCGCCTCCAGGCGGGTCTTCCTTGCCTTCTCTTCATCCAGGGCCTCTCTGACCTCGGATGCGGCCTGCAAGAGGGCATGCTTCACGGAAGGCATATCTTTGAGGGACCTGTCCTCTTCGGCGGACAGCCCGAAGACATTCTCATCAGCCGGCTGTGTTCCGGGCCCGTTTTCATGAAGCCCGGATCCCAGCCGCGCAGCATTGCCCTGAGCCGTCTCCGCCTCTTTCCTCTGCGTCTTTTCAAAGCCTCTTCCGTCCGCAGGATCCGTTCCTCGTCCGATGAACCGCGCACGGTCCGCCAGGAGTTCCCCTGCCCGCCTCCGCAGGCTCCCGAAAGCAGTCAGGCTTCTCTCCCTCGCGCCGGCGTACTCCGCCTGGGCCTTCCGATTGTCCGCTTCCGCCTTCTCGACCCGCTCGCGCAGGAGGACGATTTCCTTCTCTGTGGCGCTGTTCTCCGGCAGACAGGCCGGATGTGGATGGGATGTCGAGCCGCATACCGGACAGGGCATTCCATCAGAGAGCCCCGCAGCCAGGATGCCGAGCCTCGAAAGCTCCAGCCTGTGCTCCGCCTCCCTGAGCGATCGGGCGGCAGAGTCATAGCAAAGCCTTCTCTCCTCGGCCCGGCCGAAAGCCGCGGCGTTCTCCCCTGCCTGACGTTCACAGGCAGGCACGTCTTTGCTGAGCAGATTCCTGAGCTCCCGGCCAAGCCGTTCGAGCTCTTGCGCCCGGGCACTGGAGGCGGCCAGTTCCGCCGGGGCTTTCTCCAGAGCCTTCTCCCGGGCAAGACAGGCCTTTGCGAGCGAGGCATTTTCCTCCCGCTCGGCCGCAAGGCGTTCCTCTCTGACATGAGCGGCCTCCAGTTGTAGGGTCAGGGTGCGGATGTCATTCCTCAGCTTGTCCCTTTCGGCATACTTGTCTTCCCGCTCTTCCATAGAAGCAGCCCTGTGCAGCAGGTCCTGTGCTTTTTCCCTGCCCGGAAGAGCCATCTTCCATGCTTCCCCGGCCCTTTTGGCGTCGGCCTCAGCCGCTTCCACCTGTTTCTCCTGAGCAAGGCGGCCACGCTCTTCTTTTTTCAGATAATCCTCCTCCCTGCGCCAGGCGTCGATGTCTGGCTTTACCAGGTAGAGCGCACGGCGGCCGGCAGCCGCCCTCTCCTTCCGCTCTGCCATCCGGGGCTTTTCCGCCTCCAGAGCGTCCATATCCGCACGCAGCCGGTCAAGGTCATCGAGGAGCTTGTTCTGACGCCCGGCCGCACTGATGGCCTCCTGAAGCGTACTGACTGTATTGGCGCACGCCGTCTCTGACCACTTCTTCTCCTTGAGCCCCTCTTTCTGGGCATCCGTCAGTTCTTCGAGCAGGGTCTGCATTTCCGAAAGGTCGGCAACCGTATTTGTCCGGCGGCCTGCGGCCTGGATCGCCCGGATCCGGTCCCGCACCGGCCCCTCCTCCGGACATAATACGCCCGAGAAATGCTGCAGAATGGCCCGCTCCTTTTCCGCCGTATCGCCCTTGCTCTGCGATGCGTCCTGCTTCAGGACCTCGCCCATCCGCTTGTAGGCGTCGGTCATGAAGATCTTCTGGAAAATGGCGCTCCGCTCCGCCGTCCCCGCCGTGAGCAGCTCCCGGAACTGCCCCTGGGCAATCATGGAGATCTGTTTGAACTGCTCGTATTTGATCCTGAGAATATCCTCCAGGGCCGCGTCCACCTGCCTCTGCCTCTCGGCGATGGGTTCCCCGTTCCTTGTGAGGACAGCCGTTGCCAGTGTCACTGACCGGAACCCCTCCCGCATATAGGAAGGGGCCCGGACCACCGTGTACTCATCTCCCCGGTGGGTGAAGGTGAAGGATATGGACGTCTTCGTCTTCGGGTCGGCGAAATCGCTGCGGAGGGTGGTCACCTCCCGGTCACCGCCGCTCACCCTGTCAAAGAGGGCGAATGTGATGGCGTCGAAGATCGTCGTCTTGCCAGCCCCGGTGTCCCCGGTGATGAGGAATATTCCGTTGTCCCCCAGCTGTGTGAAGTCCACCGTAACCTCTTCCGCATAGGGCCCGAAAGCGCACATGGTAAGTTTGACCGGCTTCATGAAATCACCCCCGCTTCCCTGGCTGCAGCCCTGAGGATCGCCCACTCCTCCTCGCTGGGACTCCCGCCTATGATCTTGCCGTAAAAATCGCCCATGAGCTCGTCGAAGCTCTTTTCACCCGCGATGTCTCCCAGGTCAAGCTCCTCCAGAGCCCTGGTGTGGGAATTGCAGTAGTCCAGCTTCATGGCGTTGGGATACACGCTCCGGATCCGGTCCATGGCGTCGGGCACCGGCGTCTCGTCGGTCAGCGTCGCGTAGATATAGTCGTCCGGATCCGTCACATTCTCCTGGGACAGGAGCTGGGCGATGGGGCCCTTCAGGTGCCGGATCCTGCGCCTGGGCACAAGGGGCAGGAGGTCGACCTTCACGTCCTCCCCCTTCCCGCCAAGCGTGACCAGCGGCACTGTCTTCTCCTGCCCGATCTCCCTGGCCGACAAGGAATAGGCCAGCGGCGATCCCGCGTACCGGATCTGCGGCCCGCCGGCTTCCTGCGGTGAATGGATGTGCCCCAGGGCCGCGTACTCAAAGCCCGCGTAGACCTCCGACCCGACCCGCTCCACGGTGCCCATGTCCTCCGGTCTGAATTTCTCAGAGCCTGCCATCTCGGGCAGATCGCCCTTACCGAGCACGAACTGGTGGGAAACGATGACATTCCGCTCTCCCCAGTCCACCCCGGCCGCCCCGATCGCGATCCGCAGGGCCTCACCGTAGGTCTTCAGTTCCTCATCCGGGTGATAATAACGGACCAGAGAGGCCTTCACGAAGGGCAGCAGGTAGAAATTCACAGGTCCGTACTCGTCCGCAAGGACGGCTTTCCGGATCTTCCCCTCGTATTTGGCCCCGATATAGACGCCTCCCGCCTCGAAAAGGCCGCTGCCGAAGGCCAGCCGCTCGTCCGAATCGTGGTTCCCGCTGATCATGAGTACCTTGAGCCCTCTTTCCGCGGCCTCCGTCAGGAAATCACCCAGGACCCTGACCGCATCCTCGGACGGAATCGTTTTGTCGTACACGTCGCCGGCGATGACCAGAGCGCAGGCCCCGTGTGCTTTTGCCAGATCCAGGATCTGGCTCAGTATAAAGCGCTGGTCGTCCAGCATGCTGATTTCATTGACGACCTTGCCGATGTGCAGGTCCGCCAGGTGTAGAAATTTCATAGGTGCCTCCGATTTAGGTCAGTTTCCGCCAACTTCACAGCTGCCGCAGGGCCTTGAGCAGGGGCTCCAGGCGGCGCCGGTCTTCATTTTTCACAGCCACGTAGAAATGCTGGGTGGCCACCTCGTCCTCGATGGGCACGGCGACCCGCCGCTCGGCGTAGCGGCTGATGTCCCCGTTCTCGTAAGTAAAGAACATGGGGAAGGAGGACTTGTCGCCCACCTCGTCGACGACCTCGTGGCTCTCGTGGAGGATGAAGCGGGAGTGGGGCATCATGATCCGGTGGATCTCGTCCCAGATCCCGATCCTGGAAAACACCAGCATGGTCTCCCCGTCCAGGTCCCGGAAACGCAGGCTCTTCCGCCCTGCGAGCGGGTGGTCCAGAGGCAGGAGAAAGCAAAGGTGCTCCGGGAAGAGGTACTGAACGTAAAGCTCCGGATCCGCGATCTCTTCGTTCAGTATGATGACCTGGTAGGTGCCGTCCTTAAGCCCCTCCAGGAGCCGCCGGATAGAGCTGATCTCGGAGGATTTCTTCATATCCGGGTAAAGGCTGTACACCTGCTGCATGACGATCCGGTTGGGGTAAGGCGCGCAGGCGCCCACGGAGATGGTCCGGCGCTTTAAATCCTGCTGGTAGAGCTCGTGCTTCATCTCACAGGTCTTCTGAATGATCTGGGCGGCGTAGTGGACCGCCATTCTGCCGTTCTCATTGAGATACAGCCGGTTGCCGGTGCGCACGAAGAGGGCTACGCCCAGCTCTTCCTCCAGGCGCTGCATGGATCTGGAAAGCGCCGGCTGGGTCAGGTGCAGGCTGGCCGCCGCCTTGGACAATGTCCCGGCCCGGTCCAGCTCGATGAGCTGGACGAGCTGATTAAGTTCCACCATAAGACGTCTCCTTTCAAAAATGAAGCCAGCGGCAGGACCCGCCCTTTTCCGTACACGTTCTTCCTCCAAAGGCAAGCGGCAGGCAGGTCGTCCCTGACGACCTGCCTGCCGCGCATGTCCCATACGATGTATTATTCCTCGCTGAAGTCTTCCTTGCCGACTCCGCAGAGCGGGCATACAAAGTCCTCGGGCAGGTCGTCCCAGGCAGTGCCCGGATCGATGCCGTTATCGGGATCGCCCAGATCCTCATCATAGATGTAGCCGCAGACATCACAAACATATTTAGCCATAACAGTTACCTCCTAAAAAAGATTTCAGCACTTCAGGGTGCTGAACCAATTATACACGAGCCGGTCAGCCTTGAAAAGCAAAAGCGCAGATTTCTTTGGCGATCTCCTCCACAGACCTGCCGTCGGTCGGCACCGTGACGTCGGCCGCCGCCTCGTAGGCGGCCCGCCGCTTTTGCATGAGGCAGCGGATAAAATCCACGTCCATGTGGCCGTTCAGGATCGGCCGCTCATCGGAATTTCTGACGCGGTCGAGGATGGTCTCCGGCTTCGCCGTGAGCAGAACGATCACGCTGCTCTCCTTGAGGCTCCTGACATTCTCCTCCCGCAGAACGGCCCCGCCGCCGCAGGAGATGACAAGCCCGCGGCAATCCTTCAGGGCCGCAATCGCCGCGCTCTCGCAGTCACGGAAGCCGGCCTCCCCGCGCGTGGCGAAGATATCCTTGATGGCCATGCCTTCCCGCTCCACGATCATGGCGTCCGTATCTACCTCCGTAAGGCCCATGTTGTCGCGAAGCCAGGCGGAGACGGTGGTCTTGCCGGCGCCCATGAAACCGATGAGGGCGATGTTCCTGCGATTGTCCTGTGTCTTCATTTGTATAACTCCTTACAGCTTGATATCCACCCACTTGCCGGCCTTAAAGCGCAGGCTCATGAAGATGAAGCGCATGAACTGGTCCGAAAAAATACCCAGCCAGATTCCCAAAAGACCCAGGTCCAGCACATTGACGGCCAGGACCGTCACACCGGTACGGATCAAGGTGCAGGAAATCAGCGAGGATACGAGGGCATAGCGGACGTCGCCCGCCGCCCTGAGGCAGGCGCCGAAAATGATCTGGGAAATCTGCAGAATGCAGATGACCGTCATAAAGCGGCAGATGAGAACGCCGTGCTCCAGAATATGGGGCGAACCCGGGAAGTAAAGGCTGAAGAACCAGCGCCCGCCAATGAGCAGGAAGGCCGACAGACCGAGGGAGATGAAGAACCCGATCCGCTGACAGATGCTGCCGTACTTTTTGGCGTCCTCCTTCTTCCC
>CACXEL010000050.1 GCA_902766655.1 uncultured Lachnospiraceae bacterium
GATAAGATCACGAAAAAGGTCGTCATCACGGCCTGCGGCGAGCAGGACGGGACCTTCCGGTCCTACATCGCGGAAGAGTGGCCGGGTATTCTTTTCGTCAAGACCCTGCAAATGCGCAGCTACGCCTATCCCTGGTTCGTCATGCCCGAGGGAGAGAGCAAGGACAGCCTTCGCGCGGATTTTATGAAAAGTGAGATCCTGAACGGGAAGAGCGCTCTCGCGGCCGGCTACTGCACCTGGCTGGATGGAACCTATTATGAGGGCGAAGGGCCCGACGGCCAGTTCGGCGCCAACCCCAACATCGTGCACGAGTGGTTCGGCGCGAGGATGGGTCTGCCGCCTGCCAGCCCCTACGACTTCCTCTCCGAGGGCGATTCCCCGACCTTCTTCCCCCTCTTCGACTGGGGCTTCCGGACTCTGGAGAACTTCGGCTACGGCGGCATCGCAGGCCGCTACCATTATGTGGAGGGCGAGGTCAACTCCAAGGGAGAGCCGCTCAATATGTGGGACGTCTCCGAGGATGCATACGTGGACCGCGACGGAAATGAAAGCATGGTCGAGTCCATGTGGCCCTACGTCGCCGACATCCAGCGCGACTTCGCGGCCCGTGTGGCCTGGGCAGGCGCCGACGCCTTTGAAAAGGCTGAGCACCAGCCTACCCTCAGCGTCGCGGAGGGGCTTGATTTCCAGGCTGTGCCCGGAGAGACACTGGCGCTGACAGCCGTCGCGGCATCTCCGGATGGAGCGGATGTGACAGTTGCCTTCCGCATCTACAAGGAGGCATCTGCCCCCTGTGCTGCCGATGCGGCTCTTGCCGTGGATGGCTGCAAGGCCTGCCTGACAGTGCCTGCCTCCGCCAAGGCAGGTGACCGGATCCACGTGATCGTCAAGGCCCAGGCCGCAGGCCACCACCGTCTGGTCCACTACCAGCAGGCGATCGTCACAGTGAAGTGATTTTGAGAATCAGGGACGGTCCTTTTTTCTCATTTTTCGATATTTTTTCGAAAAATGAGAAAAAAGGACCGTCCCTGATTCTCAAAACGCCTTGGCACTCGATAAGTATGAGTGCTGATAAAATTTTTCTTAACTTTTATCCCGCCCTCTTGTTTTTTGCCTGACAGCAGGTATACTATGCCATTAACAGACAGGAACGTATTCTGTTCCGGGAGGTATACTAAATGGATCAATTCAAATCCCCCAACAAGAAACCCTTCTATATTTACGCGATCATCGTCATCGTGGCCATGCTGGCCATCAACATGTTCCTCATTCCCTTCATGCAGCAGGGCGTGATCGAGAATGTGGACTACAGCACCTTCCTCAACATGGTGGAGAGCGGCGAGGTGGACAAGGTCCAGCTCGAGGACGACTACATCACCTTCTCCAGCAAGGACAAGGGGGAGGGCGTGACCTATTACAGGACCGCCACCTTCAACGACCCGCAGCTGGTGGAGCGGCTTGAGAAGGCGGACTGCGAGTTCGGCCGCGTTGTGACCAAGGCCAATCCGATCGTCTCCATCCTGGTGGGCTTTATTCTGCCCCTGGCGCTCTTTTATGGCGTCGGCATGTTCCTTTCGAGAAAGATCATGAGCAGCAGCGGCCTGGGCGGCGGCAACCCCATGATGTCTTTTGGCAGGAGCGGTGCCAAGAAGTACGTCCCCTCCACCACCAGCATCAAGTTCCAGGACGTGGCCGGTGAGGAGGAAGCCAAGCAGCTCCTGGAGGAGCTGGTCAAATACCTGAATGACCCGCAGAAGTACGCGGACATCGGCGCGTCCTGCCCCAAGGGCGCCCTTCTGGTCGGCCCTCCCGGCACAGGCAAGACCCTGCTGGCCAAGGCCGTGGCAGGTGAAGCGGGCGTTCCCTTCTTCTCCATCGCCGGCTCCGAATTCGTGGAAATGTTCGTCGGCATGGGCGCCTCCAAGGTCCGCGACCTCTTTGACCAGGCCGAGAAAAATGCCCCCTGTATCGTCTTCATCGACGAGATCGATACCATCGGCAAGCGCAGGGATGCCGGCGCCATCTCCACCAACGATGAGCGCGAGCAGACCCTGAACCAGCTCCTGACCGAGATGGACGGCTTTGACGGCTCCAAGGGCGTCATCATCCTGGCGGCCACCAACCGCCCTGACGTCCTCGACCCGGCCCTGCTCCGTCCCGGCCGTTTTGACCGCCGGATCCCGGTGGAGCTTCCGGACCTCCAGGGACGTATCGACATCCTCAAGGTCCACGCCAAGAAGATCCGCGTGGCGGACAACGTCAATTTTGAGACCATCGCCAAGACGGCGGCCGGCGCTTCCGGCGCCGAGCTGGCCACCATCGTCAACGAGGCCGCCCTCCGGGCCGTCCGCATGGGCCGCCGGGTGGTGATCCAGGAGGACC
>CACXEL010000051.1 GCA_902766655.1 uncultured Lachnospiraceae bacterium
CTCATCGGTCAGCGCAAGGTCCAGGAAAATGAGTTCATTTCCGATGAAGTCCTCCTCCAGCTCGAGCCCGATCTCCTCCTGGGCCGTTCTGAGCTCATAAGTCCCGGACTCTGCCCCGTTCTCGTAGGCCACCGCCTGGATGACGCCGGGCTCGTAGGTGGTCTCGAACAGAGTCCTGAAGTCAGCTGCCGGACCGGCGGGTTTTCTGCCCAGGGAGTCGCCGTTCACGAAGAGCTCGACCTCGTCGGCTTTGGAATAGATCTCGACCACGATCTTTTTGCCCTCGGCGCCCCGCCAGTTCCAGGTGGAGACGGCGTCGCTGATGACCCAGGGGGTCTTGATGAGGAACTCGCCGTAGTGGCTGGGGTCCTGGACCGCGATGTAAGGGACCTCGCTCAGCCCGAAGACCGCCTCCCGGAAGTAGGAAGCAGGTCTGCGGAAGCCCGTGATGTCGATGTCGCCGCAGTAGGCCAGCTGGGCCGGGAAACGGGCACCGAAGCCGCCGTCGCCCCACTGGTAGGCCGGAATACCCACGCCGGCCTCGCCGATGTAGTCCCAGCCGGTCCAGGTGAAGTCACCGATCACATTGGGCTGCCTTGAGATGATGCTCCAGTTCCAGGCGATCTGGGGCGGGTAGGTCTCGCTGCCCACGATCACACGGTTGGGATATTCCGCAAGGTCGCCCTCGTAACGGGCAGTCATATAGTTGTAGCCGATCACGTCCATGGCCGAGTCCGCGTACTCCAGCTTTCTGCCCATGAGCTCATGGGTCACGATCTCGTTCATTCTGGTGTCCATGATGGTCATGAAATCGTTGACGTTGCCGCCGGTAGCCCCATCCCCGGCGCCCTCGCCCTTCATGATGTCCGCGATGATGGCGCCAAGGGCATCCCCGGCCGCAAAGACGCCGTTGATGCCGGCCGTCGTGAAGCGGGTGGGATCCAGGGTCCGGAAGAGGTCGCAGATCTGCCCGGCCAGGCGGCTGCCCTGCTCGGAGCAGATCTCCGGGATCTCATTTCCGATGGAGTAGAGGACGACGGATGGGTGGTTGCGGTCCTTGCGGACCATGGCTGCCACGTCGTCGCGCCACCATCTGTCGAAATCCAGGGCATAGTCGAGGTCGCTCTTGGCCCGGGTCCACATGTCGGAGAACTCGTCCATGACGTAGACACCCAGCTCGTCACAGGCCCGAAGCATGGCCGGCGCCATCGGGTGGTGGGACATGCGGATGGCGTTGAAGCCGGCCTCCTTGAGGAGAGCGACCTGCCTGTACTGGGCCTCCTCGTAGGTGGCAGCCCCCAGAAGGCCGCTGTCGTGGTGGATGCAGGCGCCGCGGAGCTTGACGGTCTTCCCGTTGACCCGTAGGCCGCGCAGGGCGTCGACCCTGAGGGTGCGGATGCCGAAGGTCGTGTCCTGGGCGTCCAGGATCTCCTCCTCGCCAGCGTTCTCGTCGAAAAGAGTGGACTCGCAGACATAGAGGGCCGGATCCTCGTCGGACCAAAGGAGGGGCTCCTTCACGGCGATGCGCTGGGATACAGTCTTCCGCTCACCGGAGTTCAGGACGATCACCGACTCCCCGGAGCCTGCCGGCGTGATATCGGCCTCCTCGCCGTCTCCTTCACTGCTGCCGCCGCTGATGGCGGACCAGAGCCGGACGATCCGTTTGGAGGAGGACAGATTGACAAGCTCGGTCCGGACGTTCAGGACGGCCAGCGCATCGTCAGCATCTTCCGTGACGACCTCCACGCCGTCCGGGGAAATGAAGACATCCCCCGACCTGAGGAGCCACACGTCTCTGTAGATGCCGCTGCCCGAGTACCAGCGGCTGTTGGTCATGCCCGCATTTTTCACCTGGACGCGGATCTCATTTTCCGCGCCGTAGTTCAGGAAATCAGAGATGTCCACGTAGAAGGTGCCGTAGCCCTGGGCGTCCCGGCCCGCCAGCTGGGCGTTCACATAGACAAAAGCATGGCGGTAGACGCCGTCGAACTTAAGGACGGTCCGCGTGCCGGCCGCCTCGACGGGCACGAAGAGCTGCTTGGAATAGCTGTAGTTGCCGCCGTCGCGGTAGCCCGTGTTGCCGCCGTTCCGGCTGGCCTCATAGGCCTCGTTCTCGATCATGGCGTCGTGAGGAAGGTCCAGCTCCCGGGCATTGTCCGGCACGTTCCAGACGAGGGCGAAGGCATCCTTGTCGGACCAGAATTTCCAGCCCTTGTTCCACTTTTCAAAACGCATAGTCATTTCCTTTCC
>CACXEL010000052.1 GCA_902766655.1 uncultured Lachnospiraceae bacterium
AGACAAGGGACATTTTTCTTCTTCCGAACATCATGCGCTCCTTTCTTACGCGGAGGCCGGTGGGGCCCGTCCGCTGACATAGTCCTGATATAGTTTTATTTTACTCTCTGATACGGGGAATGAAAAGAGGGAAACATGGACGGCCCTTTTTCCCACTTTTGGAAAAAAGGCCGTCCATGTTTCCCTCTCTTCCCAGGAAGATATCAGCCCTTGGCGGGCAGAAGACCCTGGATCAGGATGACGAGAATGAGGACCGGCAGCCCCACCTGGAAGTAAGGCTTTAAGAACCGGGGCATCTTGATGCCCTCACCGGTGTTGGTCTCCTCGATGTAGTTGTCAAAGCCCCAGCCGAAGTTCCAGGAGCAGAACAGGGCAAATACAAGGGAGCCGAGAGGCAGGAGGAGGTTCGACACGATGAAGTCCTCGCTGTCCAGGATATCCCGGCCGCCAATCAGGTGGACACTGCTCAGCACGTTGTAGCCCAGCGCGCAGGGCAGGGAGGCCACAAGGAGGCAGACCAGGTTGACCGCGGCAGCCCTCTGACGGCTCCAGCCGAAGCTGTCCATGCAGGCCGCGATCAGGTTCTCGAAGACGGCGATGACCGTCGAGAAGGAGGCGAAGGTCATAAAGATAAAGAAGAGAGTGCCCCAGATCCTGCCGCCGGCCATGTGGATGAAGACTTCCGGCAGCGTGATGAAGATGAGGGACGGGCCCTGGGTGGTCTCGATCCCGTAACTGAAGCAGGCCGGGAAAATGATGAGACCCGACACGATGGCCACGAAGGTATCCAGCCCCGCGATCCTGACGGCCTCCCCGGTCAGGGAGTAGTCGCGGGAGGTGTAGGAGCCGAAGATCTCGATGGCGCCGACGCCCAGGGACAAGGTGAAGAAGGCCTGGTTCATGGCAGCCGTCATGACCTTGCCGATTCCGACCTTGGATGCCAGCTTGAAGTCCGGAAGCAGGTAAAAGGCGACACCCGCCTTGGCCCCTTTGAGGGTCAGTGAGTGAACAGCCAGCACGCAAATGAGAACAAGGAGCCCGATCATCATAATCTTGGTGATCCGCTCGACGCCCCCCTGGAGGGAGAAGGAGCAGACCGCGATGCCGGCCACCACAGTGATGGCCATGTAGAGGACCATCTGGCCCGGGTCGCCCAGCATGCCGAAGAAGACGCCGCCCACGCCCTCCTCTCCCATCGTCTCAAAGTTCCCCATGAGGAACTTGACGAAGTAGTTGAGCATCCAGCCGGAGACGGTGGTGTAATACATCATGAGGATAAAGCAGCCGGCTATGCAGAACCAGCCGTGGATGTGCCAGGGGCTGCCCGGCTTCTCCAGAGTCCTGTAGGCCTGGACCGCGCTCTGGCGGCTGGACCGGCCGACGGCCAGCTCCATGGTGATGACCGGAATACCCATGATCACCAGGAAGAGCAGGTAAAAGAGCACGAAGACTCCGCCGCCGTTGGCCCCCGTCACGTAGGGGAACTTCCATACGTTGCCGATGCCGATGGCGCAGCCTGCACTGACCAGGATGAAGCCGAGCCTCGACTTAAAATTCTCTCTGTCCATTTTCCATCTCTCCTCTCATCTTGGCCTCGTAATCAGGATAGCGGATCTCCATCAGGGTCAGGCCTCTCGCGACGGCTGTGGGACCGGCACAGTTGCGGTCGCGGGCTTCCAGTATGGTCTTCATTTCCGAAGGGGCATACTTGCCGGACCCGATTTCGAGAAGAGTGCCGGCTATGATGCGGACCATGTTGTAGAGAAAACCGTTGCCTGTGATGGAAAATACAATCCTGTCGCCCTCGCGCCGCACAGAAGCCTGATAGATGGTGCGGACCGTCGTTTTGGATGAAAAGCCCGCGGCGCAGAAGGAGGCGAAATCGTGCTCGCCGACCAGGTACTGCGCGGCCTCGTGCATTTTGGCAGCATCCAGGGCGTAATAGTAGTGGATCTCCGTGTGCCGCCTGAGCGGGTCCGGGAACCGCCTGTTCAAAATGTGGTACTCATAAGTCTTCACCGTGGTCTGGAACCGGGGATGAAAGTCGTCCGGGACCCGGCAGGAATCCACGACCCGGATGTCCTCGGGGAGCCTCGCGTTCAGGGCATAGGAAATCTTGCCCGGATCGATGCGGCTCTCCACGTCGAACACGGCAACATTGCCCTCGGCGTGGACGCCGGTGTCGGTGCGGCTCGCGCCCAGGGTCCTGATTTCCTGCCCGAAGAGGGAGGCTATGGCCTTCTCCAGGGCGTCCTGGACCGTGGGGCCGTTGACCTGGGACTGGTACCCGCAATATTCCGTTCCGTCGTAAGCGACGGTCAGCTTTACTCGCATGGCAATCCTCCGTCAGATCCAGCCGCCGCCAAATATGCGGAGCAGGATCGCAGCGGCCAGGAAAAGGGCCAGGACAAGGTAGCCGACCCGGTCGGCGGCGGTATATCTGAGCGGCTTCATGCGGGTCCTCCCCTCGCCGCCGTGGTAGCAGCGGGCTTCCATGGCCATGGCCAGGTCATTTGCCCTCTGAAAAGCGGAGACGAAGAGGGGTACCAGCAGCGGCACCATGTTTTTGATCCTGTTGATAAAGCTTCCGGTCTTGAAATCCGCGCCGCGGGCAATCTGGGCCTTCATGATGCGGTCTGTCTCCTCTGTCAGGATGGGAATGAAGCGCAGGGCGATGGACATCATCATGGCGATCTCGTGGACTGGCACGTGGATGACCTTGAGGGGCGAAAAGAGGGCTTCCATGCCGTCCGTCAGGGAGTTTGGCGTGGTCGTGAGCGTCATGAGGGACGAGCCGATGACCAGGTAGATGAGGCGGACGGCCATCCGGACCGCCTGCAGCACGCCTTCCCTGGTGATCGTCAGCTTCCAGACCTTCACCAGAACGATTTCGCCCGGCGTGAGGAATACGTTAAAGACAGCCGTGATCAGCAAAATGAAAATAATGGCCTTCATGCCCCGCAGCATCATGCCGAAGGGTACCGTGGAAGCCTTGATGACGCCCAGCAGGAAGAGGGTGACCATGACGTAACCCAGAAACCCCTTGACCAGGAAGAGGGCGACGATGAAGGTCAGCGTTCCGACGAACTTGACCCTGGGGTCCAGCCGGTGGATGACCGAATCCGCGGGATAATATTGTCCCAGTGTAATTTCTCCAAGCAAAATGGTATCCTCCGCTCCGCCTTACCGGCGTCCTGCCCGGCCGGACTTTTTTGCCTTCCCGGCGGGCTTTTTGTCTGCATTTTCCGGGGCCGGCAGGGGCTTGCCCAGGGCCTTCAGGATATTGTCCCGGGCCTCCTCGACGGTATCCGCGGTGACGTCCACGTCGAAGCCGCGCTCCTTGAGGGCATGCATGCAGTAAGTGATCTGCGGGGCCGCGAGCCCCATGGCCTCCAGCTCCCGGTAGTGGGAGAAGACCTCCTTGGGTGTCCCGTCGAAGGGAATCTTTCCGTCGTTCACCACGATCAGGCGGTCCGCATACCGGGCCACGTCCTCCATGCTGTGGGAGACGAGGATGATGGTGATGCCCCGCTCCTCGTGGAGGAAACGGATCTGCTCAAGGATCTCGTCACGCCCGGCCGGGTCCAGACCCGCGGTCGGCTCATCCAGAATGAGGACCTGGGGATCCATGGCCAGGACACCTGCGATGGCGACGCGCCGCTTCTGTCCGCCGGACAGCTCGAAGGGCGACGAGTTGTAATATTGTTCGGGAAATCCGACCTGGACGAGGGCGCGGACAGCCCGTACCTTGGCCTCATCCTTGGAAAGGCCCTGGTTCCTGGGCCCGAACATGACGTCCGTGATGACGTCGGTCTCAAAGAGCTGGTGCTCAGGGTACTGGAAGACCAGGCCCACCTGGGTCCGCAGGGCCTTCTGGTCGTATTTCTCACCCCAGATATCCTCGCCCTCGTAGAAAATCTGTCCTTCCGTGGGCTTCATGAGGGCATTGAGATGCTGGATCAGCGTCGACTTGCCGCTGCCGGTGTGGCCGATGATGCCGATGAACTGACCCTTCTCGATGGCCAGATTCACGTGCTCCAGGGCCTTCACCTCATAGACCATGCCCGGATTATAGATAAAGGAAACGTCTTTCAATTCCAACTGCATAGATCCGCCTCGCTCCGTGTGCCGTCAGTGCTTCAGCGCTGCAAGCGCCTCCACCAGTTCCTCCGTCGTAAGGATGCCGTCCGGCAGGGCAAGCCCCGCCTTCTTGAGCTCCCAGGCCAGCTCGGTGACCTGGGGAACGTCCATCCGGTGGCTCTTGAGCTCCTCGACGCGAGAGAAGACCTCCCTCGGCGTCCCCTCCATCACGATCTTGCCCTTGTCCATGACGAAGACCCGGTCCGCGTCCACGACCTCCTCCATATAATGGGTGATCAGGATGACCGTCACGCCCTCCTTCTCGTTGAGCTCATGAACTGTCCTCAGTACATCCTTTCGTCCTGTCGGATCCAGCATGGCCGTCGGCTCGTCGAGCACAATGCAGCGCGGCCGCATGGCCACGACGCCCGCGATCGCCACCCTCTGCTTCTGTCCGCCCGACAGACGGTTGGGCGATTTGTCCCGGAACTTCAGCATCCCGACCTTGGTGAGCGCCTCCTCGACCCTGTGCAGGATCTTCTCCGTGGGCACGCCCAGGTTCTCCGGCCCGAACGCCACATCCTCATCCACCACGGTACCAATGATCTGATTATCCGGATTCTGAAATACCATGCCGGCCCTCTGCCGGACCTTCCACAAATTCTCCTCCCCCTTGGTATCGATTTCATCAATCCAAATCGTCCCCTCGGTGGGAAGCAAAAGCGCATTGATATGCTTGGCCAGCGTCGATTTCCCCGACCCATTGTGCCCCAGAATGGCGATAAAGTCCCCTTCCTTCACGTCCAGGTCCACGCCGTCCAGCGCCCTGACCTTCACCTCCGACTCATCCTCGCGGTACTTGGTATAATCATGCCTCAGCCCGGCAGCCCGTACAATTCCCATGCGATACTCCTAATCCTGCATCTGATGAGCTGCATCCCCTCCGGCATACCCCTCATCTCTCAGCGGCACCTCTGTGAAATAAAAACACTCTCTCCTCTTCCGCTTCTCTCCGGCAAAGACGGCCAAATCCCTGTTTTGAAGCGCCTCTTCGCCCCCAACGGTAAATCCCCGTCACTCTCCCGGGTAAAGACGGCCAAATCCCTGTTGCGAAGCAGCGGAGCCAAAACAATTCTCCTGACCGCATCCCCCTAAGGGAAGGGGAATTGTTTTGGCGCAGCATCACCTTAGCCCACTCCTGGATCTGCCCCATCCTCCTCCGCGGCGAAGGAGGCGATGATCCGCCAGATGTCGTCGAGGCCCTCGCGGGTCTCGGCGGAGAACGGAACGATCGGGACGGAGGTTGTGATCCCCAGTCCGGTGCGGATGGCCTTCAGGGCCTTGGGGATCTGGGACCGCTTCAGCTTGTCCTTCTTGGTGGCGATGATCACGACCGGCAGCTCGTTCGCGCGGATCCAGTCCAGCATCTGGCGGTCGTTGGCCGAAGGCTCGTGCCGTATGTCGACCAACAGGAAGACCGTCTTCAGCTGGGAGGACGTGTGCAGGTACTTCTCGATCATTTTGCCCCAGCGGGCCTTGACCTCGACGGAGGCATTGGCGAAGCCGTAGCCGGGCAGGTCGACCAGGTAGCAATCGGGAGCGAAGGGGTTCTCGCCGACGGTGTCGGCGGCAGGTGTCCCCTTGTTGACGCGGTAGTAGTTGACCGTCTGCGTCTTGCCCGGCTGGGACGAGGTCCGCGCCAGGGACTTGCGGTTCACCATCGCGTTGATGAGGGAGCTCTTGCCGACGTTGGACTTGCCGGCAAAGGCCACCTCAAAGCGGCTGTTGTCCGGAAATGTGCTGGAAATGCCGCAGACCGTCTCCAGCTCCACGCTTCTGATTTTGATCATGCTTCTTCCTTTTCCTGTGCGGCCTCTTTCGCCGCCTCTGCCCGCTCGCGGGCCAGCCTGCCCGCAGCCGTCCAGAAGTCCCCTTCGTAGACCAGGGCCTCCTTCAGGACCGTCTCCATATCGGAAACGAAGACAATCTCCATGCCTCCCGTGATCTCCCGGGAGATCTTTTTCACGTCGTTGCGGTTCTTCTCCGGCACCAGGACCTTGCGGATCCCCGCCTGCCTGGCCGCCAGGAGCTTCTCCTTGAGCCCGCCGATGGGCAGGACCCGCCCGCGGAGCGTGATCTCACCGGTCATAGCGGTATCCGCCCGGGCCGGCAGTCCGGTGACCGCGGAAAAGACCGCCGTCGCCATGGTGATGCCCGCCGAAGGCCCGTCCTTGGGGACTGCGCCCTCCGGGATGTGGATGTGAATATCCCGCTTCCGGAGGAACTCGGCATCCAGGCCGACTCCCTCACCGATGGATCTCAGGTAGCTGATCCCGGCCGAAGCCGACTCCTTCATGACGTCCCCGATCATGCCGGTCAGGGCCATGTCGCCGGTACCCGGCATGACGTTGACCTCCACCTGGAGGGTCACGCCGCCCACCGCCGTCCAGGCCAGGCCGCGGACGATGCCCACGGCGTCCTCCGCGTTGGCGGGATCGATGGAGTAGCGTTCATTTCCCAGAAATGAAGACAAGTTCCGGGAGGTCACGACCACCTGGCCGCATTTCTCCTCCAGGATCCGCCTGGCGCTCTTTCGGCAGATCTCGCCGATCCGGCGCTCCAGCGTGCGCACGCCTGCCTCGCGGGTATATTTCATAATAATGGCTTCCAGGGCCGCATCACGAATGATGAGCTGGTCTTCCTTGAGCCCGTTCAGCTTCTTCTGCTTGGGGATCAGGTGACGCCTGGCGATGTGGGCCTTCTCGTTGTCCGTGTAGGAGTTCACCTCGATGATCTCCATGCGGTCCAGGAGGGGCCTGGGTATGTTCTGTTCATAGTTGGCGGTGCATATGAAAAGCACCTCGCTCAGGTCCAGCGGCAGGTCCAGGTAGTGGTCCTCGAAATGAGTGTTCTGCTCGGAGTCCAGGACCTCCAGCAGGGCGGAGGCCGTATCTCCCTTGTAGTCGGAGCTCAGCTTGTCGATTTCGTCCAGGACCATGAGGGGGTTCTTGACGCCGACCTTCCGGAGGCTCGCCGCGATCCTGCCCGGCATGGCGCCGACGTAGGTCCGCCTGTGGCCCCTGATCTCCGCCTCGTCACGGACGCCGCCCAGGGAGAGGCGGACGTACTTCTTGTTCAGGGCCTCCGCGATGGACCGGCCGATGGAAGTCTTGCCGGTACCGGGAGGACCTACCAGGCAGAGGATGGGGCTGGTGCCCTTTTTGGTCAGGATCCGTACCGCCAGGTACTCGATGATCCTGTCCTTGACGTCGTCAAGGCCGTAGTGGTCCCTGTCCAGGATCTGCTTGGCCCTCTTTAAGTCGTTGTTATCGCGGCTGCACTTCTCCCAGGGCATGGCCAGGAGGGTCTCGATGTAGCCGCGCTCCACGGCGCTCTCCGGCGACTGGGAGGGAAGGCTCTTGAAGCGGCTGATCTCAGAATCGATTCGCTCGATGATCTCCTTTTTGGCCTTCAGCTTGCCGAGGAGCTCCTTGAAGCGGTCCGCGTCGGAGACGGTCGTGTCCTCACCCAGCTCCTCGCGGATGACCCGCATCTGCTCCCGGAGGATGTACTCCTTCTGGTTCTTGTCCACCCTGGCCCGGACCTTGGCCTGGAGCTCCTTCTGGAAGCTCACGACCTCCGTCTCATTGAGGAGGACAGAACCGATCACTTCGTACCGCTCGCTCAGGGTCAGGGCCTCCTGGATCTGCTGCCGCTTCTCGAAGGGAAGGGGCACGTGGATGGAAATCTGGTCCAGAAGCTCGCCGATCTCCTCGATCCGGAGGATCTTGTCGCGGACCTCATCGGAAATGCCTGCATTTTCCGAGCAGTAGCGGGAAAAGATCCCCTTCATGCCCCGCTTCATGGCTTCCAGGGCGGAGGCGGGCAGCTCGCCCTCCTCGATCACCGGATCCACCACGTCGGCGGTCAGCAGCTGACCATCGTCGTGGATAAAGAGGAGCTCCGCCTTGCGGATGCCCTCCACCATGACGCGGATCATGTCCTTGGGGAGCCGGGAGATCTGGCGGACCCGGCAGATGGAGCCGATCCTGTAGAGGTCGCCCACAGCGGGGTCCTCCACAGTGAGATCGACCTGCGGGACCAGGAATATCTGCTGGTCTCCCCGCATGGCGCGCTCCACCGCCCGGGCCGACTTGGCCCGGCTGATGTCGAAATGTATGACCATACCCGGCAGCACGACGGTGCCCCTGAGGGCCACCGCCGGCAGCGTCAATGCTCTCGTGTTCTCGCTCAATTGAATTTATACTCCGTTCTCCGCCCGTTTCCGGTCCGGCGCCTTCTTTTTGGCAGGCTTCTCTTCGCCCCGGACGTAGATGGGCTCTTCCTGTCCTTCCACAACAGCCTTGGTGATCCGGCACTCCCGGATGGTTCCGTCCGAGGGAACATGGTACATGGGCTCCAGCGTAATTTTCTCCATGATGGCCCTGAGGCCGCGGGCGCCGGTCTTGCGCACCAGAGTCTGGTGGGCGATCTCCCTGAGGGCGTCCTCGTCGACGGTCAGCTTGACGCCGTCCATCTCGAAGAGGGCCGTGTACTGCTTGACCAGGGAGTTCTTGGGCTCTGTGAGGATCCTCACCAGGGCCTCCTCGTCCAGCTCGTCCAGGGAGGTGACCACCGGGATACGGCCGACGAGCTCGGGGATCAGGCCGAACTTGACGAAATCGGAGGGCATGATGTTCTTCAGGACCTCGCTGGTCTTTTTCTCGCTCCTGTCCTCCTTGATGTCGGCGCCGAAGCCGATGGACTTCTTCTCCATCCGGCTTGCAATCACCTTCTCGATGCCGACGAAGGCGCCGCCGCAGATGAAGAGGATGTTGGTGGTGTCGATCTGGATCATCTCGGCCTGGGGGTGCTTGCGGCCGCCCTGGGGCGGCACGGAGGCGACGGTGCCCTCGATGATCTTGAGCAGGGCCTGCTGGACGCCTTCACCGGAGACGTCGCGGGTGATGGATGC
>CACXEL010000053.1 GCA_902766655.1 uncultured Lachnospiraceae bacterium
GTCGGGATGCCGATGTAATTCATCTTGTACTTGGCGGACTTGCAGTCGCCGGAGCACTTGACGAAAGCGACGTTCTTCACGCCCTCTTCCGCCGCGACGCCCATGATGGCGCCGACCTTGTCAGCCACCGCAGCGCCGCCGACCGGGCAGGCGTTGACGGGAGCTTCGCCCTTGGCGATGGCCGCAGCGCAGCCGTCGCAGCCGGGATAGCCGCAGGCGCCGCAGTTGTTCCCGGGAAGGACTTCACGGACGGCAGCCTCATTGGGATCTACCTCGACCGCAAAGGCGTGGCCGGCAGTGACCAGCATGAAGCCAATCAGAAAGCCGATGACAGCCAGAAGTATGACTGTTACGACCAGTAATCCTACTCCACTCATGTAAGTTCTCCTTTTAGCCAATACTTATTAGCCAATATTGATTAGCCAATACTGATGCTGCTGAAACCAAAGAAAGCCATTCCCATGAGGGCCGCGCAGAAGAGTACCATCGGCGCTCCCTTGATGGGTTCGGGGACGTCTGCATTGTCGATCCGCTCGCGGATGCCGGCCAGGAGCACGATGGCGATGGTGTAGCCCACAGCCGTGCCGAAGCCGTTGATGACAGACTCAATGAAATTGTAACCGTCGGTCACGTTGTTGAGGGCCACACCGAGCACGGCACAGTTGGTCGTGATCAGCGGAAGGAAGATGCCCAGGGCCTTGTAAAGGCCGGGGGAAGTCTTCTTGAGGAACATTTCGACCAGCTGGACCAGGGCAGCGATGACCAGGATGAAGACGATCGTCTGCAGGTAGTCAAGACCGAGCGGGGCGAGAATAAAGGTGTACAGGAGGTACGCAACCGCCGAGGCGATGGTCAGAACGAAAATGACGGCACCGCCCAGAGAGGCGGAAGTCTTGATCTGATTGGAAACGCCGACGAAGGAGCAGATACCGAGGAACTGGGACAGGACGACGTTGTTGACCAGCGCCGCCGTCACGATGATAAGGATCAGATTGGTCATCTTACTTCACCTCCTTCTTTACCAGGCAGGTGTCGGCCATGGCACATCCGGCGCAGCCGGCGCCTTCACCTTCACCGACGAATTCCTTGCCCTTGTTGGAGATGCCCCAGGCATTCATGACCATGATAATGAAGGCAAGGACCAGGAAGGCACCCGGTGCCCTGACCAGCATGTCGATGGGCTGATAGAAGGCAGGCATGACCTGATAGCCCATGAGAGTGCCTGCGCCGAAGAGCTCTCTGAAAGCCGACAGGAGCAGGAGACCCCAGGTGAAGCCCAGGCCCATGCCAATACCGTCCATAACGGACAGGAGCGGCGGGTTCTTGGAAGCGTAGGCCTCGGCACGGCCGAGGATGATGCAGTTGACGACGATCAGCGGGATGTAGACGCCGAGGGCGTTGTTGATCTCAAGGAAATACGCCTGCATGATCAGCTGGACGACCGTGACCATGGATGCGACGATGACGATGAAAGCCGGAAGACGGACCTCATCCGGGATCAGCTTTCTGACCAGGGAGATGATGAGGTTCGACATGACCAGAACGACCATGGTCGACAGGCCCATACCGATGGCGTTGGTGACCGACGTGGTGACAGCCAGGGTCGGGCACATGCCCAGCATCATGATGAAGGTGGGGTTCTCCTTGACAACGCCGTTGTAGATGCGTTCCATATTCGCGTTCATGTATTCCACCTCCTTAACCGATACAGTTCTTCTGATAGAAGTCGATGGCAGCGTTGACCGCGTTGACGACTGCGCCGGAGGTAGTGGAAGCACCGGAGACGGAGTCGATCTCGTCGTCGGCCGTGGAGCCGCCCGCCTTGATCAGAGTGAAGGAATCGACCTTGACGTTGGAGAATTGAGCCTTCCAGGCATCCGTGTCGGCCAGCATACCCATGCCGGCGGTCTCATTGATGGTCGTGAAGGAGATGCCGAGAAGGGTGCCCTCCGTGTCGAAGCCTATGGACAGGGCGATCTCGCCGTCATAGCCGTCCATGGAGGAGACGTTGAAGGCGTAACCGACGATGTTGCCGGAGGCGTCGAGACCGACGCAGCCTTCGTTGATGTAGACACGGCCGTAGCTGGTGCCGTAGACCTCGCCGCCCAGAGCCTCGACGGCCGCTGACAACGCGTCGTCGTAGCCGATATGGTCAGCCTGGGGCTGGACTGCCTCGTAGGCGGCCAGCGCAGCGGCTTCCTGATTGGCCTTGATGGTATCGGCGGTCATCATGTTGACACCCGCCAGAGCCGCACCGGCGATGAGCGTGATGCAGCAGAGGATGGCTGCGGAGACCGGGAAGGTGAAGCCCTTCTTTGTCTCGCCTGCCTTGGCCTTGGCGGCCTCGGCCTTCTCGGCAGCGAGAGCTTCCTTCTCAGCCTTCTTCTGCTCCTCGGCCCTGGCCTTGGCCTGAGCCTTGGCCTCGGCGGAGACGACCGGCTTGCCGACGCCCCACGGATGCACGACAACGTACTTGTCGATGATCGGTGTGAAGAGGTTGGCGATGATGATGGCATAGGACATACCGTCGGTCATGCTGCTCTTCAGCCTGAAGAGGGCGGCCAGGAAGCCGACCAGGGCGCCGAAGATCAGCTGGCCTTCATTTGTCATGGGCGAGGAGACCGGATCGGTCGCCATGAAGAAGATGCCCAGGATGAAGCCGCCGCCAACCAGCTGGACCACGAGATACTTGAGGTCGAAGCCGGCCGGGCCGAAGGCCAGCATCATGATGGCGAATACGGCCGCGGAAGAGACCGGGATCTGCCAGGTGATGGTGCCGGTAGCCAGCAGGAAAATGCCGCCGATGAGGAGGCAGAGGATGGACACGCCGATGTGGCCTGTCGCAAAGCCCAGGAACATCTTCATCATGTCGACAGTACCGCCGCCGTTCAGCGTCGCGAGGGGCGTGGCGGAGGACATGCCGTCGACCGCGTAATCTGTCATCAGCTTGCCGAAGGAGATGATCAGGAAGACACGGCCGGCCAGGGCCGGGTTCATAAAGTTCTTGCCGAGACCGCCGAAGAAGTTCTTGGCGATGATGATGGCGAACATGGAGCCGATGAAGGGGATGAAGAGCGGCACCTTCGGAGACAGGCAGAGAGCCAGCAGAAGGCCGGTGACGATCGCGGATCCATCCCAGAGGGTGTTCGGCTTGTGGGCGATGTAGTCGTAAAGGAACTCAAAGAAGGTGGCGGAGACCACGCTGGTCAGGATGACCAGCAGGGCGTGGAGGCCGAAATGGTACACGCCGAAGAAGGTGGCCGGCATGAGGGCCAGGACCACGTTCCACATCTCCTTGCCTACCGTGTGCTCGCTCCTGAAATGCGGGGAGGAGGAAACGTTGAACAGTTTGGACATTTATTTACCCTCCTTCGCTTTCTGCGCGCGCATGTAGCCCATGGCTGCGGGCTTCATCTGCTTGAACATCGGTGTCAGCGGGCGCTTGGCCGGGCATACGTAGGTACAGCTGCCGCAGAGCATGCAGTCGATACCGTGGATCTGGATGAAGCGGTCGAAATCCTTGCGCTCGCAGGCGACGGCCATCTGCTGGGGAATGAGGCCCATCGGACATGCGCGGGTGCAGCGTCCGCAGCGGATGCAGTTCTCCTGCTGGGCCTCGGCGCGCTCCACGTCATCCTCGGAGAGAACGGTCAGCGCGTTGTTGGCCTTCTTGATCGGCACGTCCACACCCGGAATGGCGATACCCATCATGGGGCCGCCAAAGAGGAGCTTCTTTGCGTCGTCATTGAGACCGCCGGCAGCCTCGACCACCTCGGACAGCGGTGTACCGATGCGGACCAGGAAGTTGCCGGGATTGGCCACAGCGCCGGTGACGGTAAAGCCTCTCTCCATGAGCGGCTCATTCCACACAACAGCCCTGTAGATGGCAGCCAGAGTGCCTACGTTGTCCACAACGCAGCCGCAGCTGGCCGGCAGGGCGCCGGAGCCGATATACTTGCCGGTCACGGAATAGACGATGTTGCGCTCACCGCCCTGGGGATAGCAGGTCTTCAGGGCCTCGACCTCAATGTTGGGGTAAGGCTCCGCAGCGGCCTTCATGGTGCCGATGGCATCGGGCTTGTTGTCCTCGATGACCACCACGCCCTTGGCGCCGGGGAAGATCTTGAGGCAGCAGAGAAGACCGCCGATGATCTCCTCCGGCTTTTCAAGCATGAGCCTGTGGTCGCAGGTGATATAAGGCTCGCACTCTGCTCCGTTGGCGATGATGTACTTGATCTCATCGGGATTGGAGGGCATCATTTTCACGTGGGTCGGGAAGCCCGCGCCGCCCATACCTACGATGCCTGCCCTCTTGATCTTCTCGATGATCTCGGAAGGCTCAAGAGTGTCCAGCGGAGTCTCGTCGCCCACGCCGGGCGCCGTCTTGAACTCGCCGTCGCTGGCGATCACGATGCAGTCCGCCATGGTGCCTGCATCGGTCATTCTCGGCTCGATTGCTTTGACCTTACCGGAGCAGGAGCTGATGATGTTTGCGGAGATGAACCCATCCGCTTCGGCTATGAGCTGACCGGCGAAGACCGGGTCATTCCGCTTGACGACCGGCTTGGCCGGACGGCCGGTGTGCTGGCTGAGCGGAATGATGACCTCGTCTTTGGGAATGACCGTTACAAATGGCTTGTCCTTGGTCTGCTCCTTGTGCGCGTTCGGATGGACACCTCCTCTTACCTGGAAGATCTTCATAGAGTATCCTTTCCTTATTTGAGTAGTTGCAGGACAGTGCTTTCATTTATCGGGAAATAAAAACACCGCCCCAGGATATATGTTGCCAATAATAATGCTCGATCAGATTCCGTTCACCGCGTTCTTGCCGGCGAGGTAGCCGTAGTAGAGGGCCATGCCGTGGGACACACCCTTGAGGGTGATCGGGTACTCGTGGGCAAAACGGTTGCCCTGGTTGTTGCCGGCGCAGTAGAGGCCGGGGATGATGTTGCGGTCGGCGTCGAAGGTGTGGCAGTCCTCGTCGGACTCCAGGCCACCGCAGATGACCAGCAGGAGAGCCGTGCTGAACTTGTCGGCGTAGAAGGGGGCCTTCTCCAGCTTGAACATGCGGCTGGCCGTCTTGCCGAAGTCGAGGTCCTCGCCCTTGTCGCAGAGCTCGTTGTAGCGCTCGATGGAAGCCAGGGCCGTCTTCTGGGCCGCCGGGTCATCCGGATACAGGATCGCCACCAGGTCCTCCAGCGTATCCGCCGTGACGCAGCGTCCGTCCGCGATGGCGGCCTCAAGCTGATAAGGACTCTTGTAATTGCGGTAGGTCGCGTTGTTCTTCGGGCCTTCCTCCGCGGAGGCGTAGTCCTCGTAGTAGCAGGCGCCACCGTGCTCAGCCGGCATGAAGGGCAGCTGCTCCGGCCAGCCCGCATCGAAGATCTGCCAGGAGGACATGTCCTTCAGAAGCTCGATCTGGTTCTCGATCTGCTGGCCCGGCAGGTCCTCATTCATGAAGCGCTTGCCGTTCATATCCAGGTTCAGGAAACCGGCGATGCCCATAACGCCGACGCCGGAGAGATCCGCGCCGCCGCCCATGTGGTGGATCATCGGCGCGTGGTCCTCCTGGACGTTGGCGCCGGCCCACATGCCGAGCTTAATGCCGTCGCCGTTGTTGGTCATATTGCCCTCCACATCCACGTTGGTGAAGAGGCGCATGATGTTGTGCTCGATGACGTCCGGCGTGAAATGCTTCACCATGGCGTCATTCTGCGAATAGTCGCCGCAGCAGAGGATGACGCCCTTGGAGGCCTTGACCTTGATGTAGGTGTTGTCCTCGGCCTTGCGGATGTAGGCGCCGGTGCAGCGGCCGTTCTCCATGATCAGCTTCTCGGCGAAGCAGCCGTAGCGGGCGTCCACGTTGCCGGTGGCGATGGCGGCGTCCATGTTGCAGTTCAGGTTCACAGCCTGGTTGGGCAGGAACTCGACGGAGGTCGGGTAGCAGGGGAACTGCTCATTCTCCACCTTGTAGGCCTCCGGAAGCGGATGGAAGATGGGGATGATGAAGTTGCCCGCATTTTCATCCGGGATGTCGGCGCGGGTGGACTCGGCGTAGTAGAGGTCCTTGTTGGGCTCCACATACCAGTCGAAAACTTCGCCGATGTTGTTGAGATACCTGCGGACGATGGCTTCCTTGACCTTGTAGCTGGATTCCTCCATGTGGAAGCGCACCATCTCGTTGATTTCCTTCTGGGTGTAGATATTGCGTCCCCACCTGGCCTGGACGTTGCCGTTGATGACGGCGAACTCGCCGGACCGGCACTGGGGGCCGTTGCCCTTCTCCACCGCGAAGACCTTGGCGCCCTCCTCGGCCGCGCTCCTGGCTGCCGAGACACCGGCCAGGCCAAGGCCGATGACCAGGACTTCCGTCTCTGCCTCCTCGGTCACGTCGCTGTCGGAGATCTCCGGGGCTTCGCCGAGCCAGTCATCGTCGGAGGCGGCTGCAGCGCCGGCCCCTTCGGCTGCGGCGGCCTTTGTGCCGTTCGCCTGGGCAATACAGTCGTCCAGCGCAGTCTTCACCGCGTTGGTGGTCAGCGTGGCGCCAGAGACGCCGTCGATATCGCTGCCCTGGGCCTCGAGGCACTGGGCGATCAGTTCATCCGCGGCCACGCCGCCGATGGATTCGGTCTCCTCGGAGACATCCAGCTCGATGGCCGTGATGGAGGTCTCGTCGAAGGTCGCCGTGACGGTCACCTTGCCGAGGCCCTGGGCCGAAGCCGTGTAGGTGCCCGGCGTGTAGGATCCGCTGCCGACGGCTTCATTTACGGTTTCCACGACTTCCTCGGAGACGGCCGCCGCCGTTGGCTCCGCAGCTGCGCTCTCGACTGCTTCCGCCGCGGCATCTGCCGCCTTCCCGGCGACTGCTTCCGTGCCCGCAGAGCCGGTCCGCGAGAACTCGAAGCCTTCGAGTATGCCCACTGCGGCCATGCTGGCCGCTCCGGCTGCCATACCCTTCAGAAAGTCGCGCCTTGATATTTCCTTGCTTGCCATTCTGGTCTCCTTCCTTATAAAGTGCTGCAGGCTTTTCCTCCTGCCGCCGGGCGGCAGTTGACGAAGCCTGTATGAAAAAGCTGCTGTTAGTCACGGGTTCCTTGTGTGGCTTCCTTCTCCTTCTCCGCCTTATTCCGCTTCCGGACCAGACGGCTCAGGAAAATGGAGACCTGGTAGAGCGCGATCATAGGTACGGCGACCATGACCTGGGAGACCACGTCCGGAGGCGTGATCAGCGCAGCCACCAGGAAAATGACGACAATGGCCACCTTGCGCCCCTTGACGAGCCACTCCGCCCGGAGGATACCGAGCCGGGTGAGGATCACGGACGCCATCGGCATCTCGAAGACGATGCCGAAGATGATGAAGACTGTCATCAGAAAGTTGATATATTCCTTAATGCTGATGGAATCCGTGACCTCAATCCCGTCACTGAACTGGATCAGGAAATTCAGCATAAAAGGCATGGTGATAAAATACGCGAAGGCGACGCCGATCAGAAAGCAGATGCCCCCGAAGACGAGTGCCAGCGCGAAGAAGACCTGCTCGGTCCGCTTCATCCCCGGTACGCAGAAGGCGTATATCTCGAAGGCGATCACCGGGGAAGCGATGACCAGCCCGCCGATCAGCGAGATGGAAAAGTAGACGAGCAGCAGCTCCTGCGGGGACAGGTATACGAAGGTATAGTTGTACCTGGTCCCCAGGTCCATCAGGGTCGTCACGATCTGCGGCGAGAAATAAAGACACAGCAGAACGCCGGCGACGAAGAAGACCAGCATGACGGCCACGCGGTTGCGCATCTCCTTGAGGTGGCCGGTCAACGGCATGCTCCCGTCGCCCGCCGCCTTCTTTCCGCCCGCCGCAGCCTTGTCCTGAGTCTTACTGCTTTTCATCGGGCGTGCTCTTCTCCTCCTTGTCCGCATCGGCTTCCATTCCCTCGCGGAAGCCCTTCACGCTCTTGCCGAACA
>CACXEL010000054.1 GCA_902766655.1 uncultured Lachnospiraceae bacterium
GATAGAAGGTGGTCATGACGACCTTCTTCGCCTCCTCGCACCAGGTGAAGTTGCCGGGCGCCGTGGTCGGGAAGACCTGGGGCACCGTCTTTTCGAACTCATTGGGGATGGTCCAGTCGTCGTAGAAGAAATAGCGGTCCTGGTATTCCTTTTCCCCTTTTTTGGCGCGAAGGGCCCACTCGTGGTCCTCGCTGGTGTGGTTCATGACGAAGTCAAGGCAGACACTGATCCCGCGCGCATGGCACTTGGAGGCCAGGGCCTTGAGATCATCCATGGTTCCGAGTTCCGGCTGAACGGTACGGAAGTCCTCGACGGCATAGCCGCCGTCGCTCCGTCCCAGAGGTGTCTTGAGCAGGGGCATCAGGTGCAGGTAGTTGACGCCGCACTCCTCGATGTAGTCGATGTGAGAGGAAATGCCGTTCAGTGTCTCGGCGAAGCAGTTGACGTACATGAGCATGCCGAGCAGGTCATTGCCCTTGTACCATTCCCCGGAAGCTGTACGCCGGCGGTCCCACTCCTTGAGCTCCTCGGGCCGCTGCGTATAGTAGTCGTAAAGCATTGAACAAAAATAGTCGAACGCGTGAGTGTCATTATGATAAAGCTCGCTGTAGTACCACTTAAGCTCATCATAATGCCTGCTCAGACGTTCGACAAACACGCTATCCCATGTGGGGTCAATCATGTTCTTCCTCCATCCGTGATAATTTACTGCCCAAAAAAGGCAGGCACTATAATACTATTTAACTATAATTTACCCCCGGTCTTTTTTCAAATCCTTTTTCCCCAAACCCCTTATGGGACTTCTTTTTCAGCACATTTGCATATTTTCGCTTTGTCGAATTAGCATAATTGCACATGCAGTATTGGCTGATATCTCTTTTTGGGTGCCCCGATTGTCTGATAATTCCGGCCATGAAAGCGCTTCGGCGCAACAGATGCCGGCAGCTTTCCGCCCTGCCTTTCCCAGTCCTTCGGAGGTATGCGGCTCTTGAAAAACCGCCTCACAGACAAAAAGGCCGGTTCCCTGAGGAACCGGCCTTGCCGTATGTACCATGTATGAAGAATCAAGCACTGAAGGCCACTCTGCCGCGGAAGGCGACGGAAAGAGCCTTACAGACGGCTGCCCCGACCAGGCCGCAGACGCAGGCTTCCGCCAGCCCCTGGACACCTACGAGGAGAACGACGAACATGACGGGGTTGGTCGCGCCGAACTTGGCGACAAGACCCTGAACATATTCCGTTCCATAGAAGAACATACAGATGTAACCCATAAAGAAGATCGTGTTGAGCACGGGCGCCGCGACGGAACCGACCAGGTAAGACCAGGTATGCTTCTTATCATAATTGCGGATCGCCGTGAAAATGAGCCCCGTGCAAAGGCCCATGAGCACGCGCATGACCACGCAGAGAACAAAAGTGCTGACCGGATTCAAATTAAAGAAGATGCCGGTCATGACGGACTTGCCCGTGATGGCGTCATATAGGCTGTAGGCACCGAAGACGCCGCCGAGAACGGCACCGGCCAGCGGTCCGAGCGTGATGGCGCCAACTGCGATCGGCAGTGTCAGGAAGCTCATGTTGAGCGGTCCCACGGGAACGCTGCCAAGGCCCATGGCGCGCATGACCATCTGGATGCAGATGAGCATGGCGAGCTGTGCGAGATAGGTAAGATCCTTCTTTCTGTTTTTCATTTTTCTTTCCTCCTGCTGTTCCGCCTCTTTGCGGATATAGCGAAATTTCTCCGACCGGTCTTCGGGTTCGGCTTCTTTGCGGTAACAGCCCTGCAGGGTCTGTTCCTCGGCTTCCTCCTCCGGTCTGTGACATCCTTATAATATCCTAAAATTGTGAAAAGTCAATGTCCTCCCGGGCAAGTATCCGAATTAGTACAAAGTCTCTCCTGCCGGATCCGGTCCCACCGCAGGGCACAGTCCGACGGGAGGATCCTTCCTGTTGTTCATGTCCGGATCCTCTTCACATTCCCCGCGAATAAATGCAGGCCAACCCCTTCAGCATGAGCTGGGGCTCGTAGGCGCAGGGATGGGTAAGATACGGGAGGATGAGGGGCGCCTTGCCGCCAGTGACGAGCAGTGACACCGGACGCCCGAGGGCCTGCCCTACCCGGTCCGTGAGTCCGTCGATCATGGCTGCCGTACCGTTCACGGCACCCGAGAGCATGCACTGGACCGTATTCTCCCCGATAAGGCCGGCCGGCCTCACCGCCTCAAGGGCAGGCAGCTGGGCCGTCTTCTCGTGCAGGGCAGTGAGCCCCGTGCCGATCCCGGCGCAAATGAGGCCCCCCAGAAAGACCCTGCCCTCCCCGACCACATTGATGGTCGTGGCGGTACCCAGGTCCACAGTCATGACAGGGAGGGGCAGGCAGGCCGCCGCGAAGGAGGCATCCACCAGCCGGTCATGCCCCAGCGTGGAGGTGTCCACCCGGTCGAAGGCGAGGCCTGTGTCCGTCATGCGGTCCACGACCAGGACATCCAGGCCAAATACGTCCGCCACTGCCCTGCGGACAGCGGGAACCACGGCGGGAACCACGGAGCTCAGCACCGCCCCCTCGGGCAGGGGCATCTCCGCATCCTCCGCCGCCAGGGTCTCCTGAAGGCAGGCCAGGAGCTGCTCCACCGCCGTCTCGGGGTCCCCGGTCCCGGTCTCCACACGGCCGGACGCCACCACCTCCCAGTCGGTCCCCTCGCCGGAGACAAAACCAAAATTCATCGTCGTGTTGCCAATATCGATTGCCAGTATCATATGTCACGTATCAGCCGGTCTCCGTGGGGAGAGGCCGGCACTTCCTTTCTCCCGGCAGTTCCGGGCGAGAGCCACCGGACCTTCAGAAGGCAGATCTTTCCTTCTCACAAAAGCCTCGGGAATCAGTCCAAAGGCGTGCCGAATTTGAATTATCCTCCCGCGATGGCACCGGCGGCTTCCGGTCCGCCGCCTTCACCCTTCAGTTTACGAAAAGCCCGCCCCACTTTCAAGAGCCACTTGACCTGGCGCCGGGCCGGATGCTATGTTTAGCGTATGATCAATACCTGTTCACGAGGAGGGCTCAGCATGGAAAACTTAAGCGGAAAGACCGTAGTTCTGGGGATCACAGGCGGAATTGCCGCCTACAAGATGGCCAACGTGGCCAGCGCCCTGCGCAAGACCGGGGCGGACGTCCACGTCCTCATGACGCAGAACGCCACCCAGTTCATCACGCCCCTCACCTTCGAGACCCTGACCGGCCACAAGTGCCTGGTGGATACCTTCGACAGGAATTTTCAGTACGACGTGACCCATATTTCCCTGGCCAAGGCGGCGGATCTCATTTTGGTCGCTCCGGCGACGGCGGACGTGATCGCCAAGATGGCAGCCGGCATCGCCGACGACATGCTGACCACCGTGGTGCTGGCCTCCCGGGCCGTAAAGCTGGTCGCCCCTTCCATGAACACGGCCATGCTGGAAAATGAAATCACCCAGGACAATCTCGCCCGTCTCCGCCATTACGGCTTTGAGATCATCGAGCCCGCCAGCGGGCTTCTGGCCTGCCAGGATGTCGGCAAGGGGAAGCTCCCCTCCGAGGAGACCCTCATGGAGCACATTTACCGCCACCTGGCCTGTGAGAAGGATATGGCGGGTATCCGCGTGACCGTGACCGCCGGCCCCACCCGGGAGCCCCTGGATCCGGTCCGCTTCCTCACCAACTACAGCTCCGGCAAAATGGGCTATGCCATCGCCCGGCGGGCCATGCTCAGGGGAGCCGATGTGACCCTCATTTCCGGCCCCGTCAGCCTCGACCCGGTCCCCTTCGTAAACATGGTACCCATAAACTCGGCTCTGGACATGTTCCACGCCGTCACGGCAGCCCTGCCGGAGACAGACATCCTGATCAAGGCAGCCGCCGTGGCCGACTACAGACCTGCGGAGGTGGCCGACAACAAGATCAAGAAGAAGGACGGAGACCTCAGTCTGGCCCTGGAGCGCACGGACGACATCCTCGGCTGGTGCGGCAGACACCGCCACGAGGGTCTCTTCCTCTGCGGTTTCTCCATGGAGACCGCAGACATGCTGGAGAATTCCAGAAAGAAGCTGGTGAAAAAAGGACTCGACATGATTGCCGCCAACAACGTCAAGGTGGCGGGGGCCGGCTTCGGCGTCTCCACCAACATACTGACCCTGATCTCCGCCGACGGCGTGAAGGAGCTCCCCCTCATGAGCAAGGAGGACGCGGCCGGTGTCCTCCTCGACGAGATCATGGCCAGAAGATGAGACGACCTGTCCCTTGCAAACATATGGAAATAAAATGACCGCCCTGCTGCGAAGCTCTCGTCGCAGGGCGGTCATCATTTCCAAACGGTATTTATCTCTCGGCATAGCGGAGATCGTCCAGGTCGTCCGTGATGTAGCGGGGAGAAACATAGCCCTCCTCGCCGGTCGCGTTGACGCGGACGTGAGCCATCTCGTTCTCATAGCCCAGAAGCGTCAGCTCGGTCAGAGGATCCAGGTTGGTCACATAGTCGGACTCGTAATCCGGTTCCTTGCGCAGGTAGAGGGACGAAGCGACGTCCACATAGTAGACCTTGCCGGTATTCCCGGTCTCATCGCTATCCTCCTCCGTCTCTTCCGTATCGTCCGGATCCTGCGTCTCTTCAGTCTCCTCCGTATCGTCCGTCTCCTCCACGGGCAGGGCTGTTCCCTGCTCCTCGGCGATCTCGACAGCGTTCCGATAGCTGCCGTCGTCGATCAGGACGTACTGGCCGGTGCAATAGGCGACCTCGCCGGTCTCCTTGATCATGACGTAGGCGTAATCGCCGACGACCTTGAGGACGTACATTTCCGTGCCGGACTCCACGGAGCCGAAGGCCTCGTAATCCTGGCCCGGTCCGTTCCTGAGGGCCAGGGTAGTCCGGGTGTTGGAGGTGTAGATGGTCTCGTCGGTAATCTCCGGGATTTCCTCGGTATCCACCATGATGACACTCGAGTAATCCTCAGGATCGACGGAGACGAGGGCTGGCTTCCCTGTGGGCGTCTTCTTATAGGTAATCAGGATCCTGCCGTCCCGGAGGGTCAGTCTGTAAGGCTCCTCGAAGTACTCGGTCAGGTTCCTGATCCGCTTGATGGTCTGCCCATGCATGCTCATGACGAAAAGGTCAGCCTCATCCGCGCCGGCGAAATAGAAGGTCTCCCCCTCATGGGCCCAGGCCTTGTCCGCGACGCGGTCTTCCAGCTCAGTGTTGCGCCAGTATTCCACGCCGGTCTCCTTGTTGAGCCGGACTACATTGCCGTCCTCCACATAGAAGTAGGAGTCCGCCAGGATCATGAGCCCGGTAATGCTGGGGACCTCAGAGGTCTCGTACTCTTCCGTCACGTTCTGCCAGACCACCTCATCCTTGCCGTTTATGCCTGTGATGACCGCGTGATCCATATCGTCGCGGGTGACCAGCTCAAAATTGACGTTGACGACCTCAGCGAGCTGTTCGTCGGTCGCCTCGGGCGCAATCACGTGTCCCTCGGCGATCTCCGGGGAAATGACGTCCGACTCGCCCGTCACGCCTTCCGCCCCTTCAGCGTTCTCCGCTTCCTGCGACCCGTTCTGTGCGCTCTCTTCCTCGCCGGTCCCTTGTGAGGAATCCGGTTCCCCGGCCGTCTCTCCTTCCGCTGCCGCGTCCGGGGCAGCTTCGCCTTCCGGACCGTTCTCTGCCGCGGAAGCCTCGGCAGTGTCCTCCGCTGCATTGCCCGTATCAGGTGCGGACGCGGAGCAGCCGCCAAGCAGGGCAGTTGCCGTCAGCACCGCCAGAATATACAGTCTGATTTTTCTCATTCTGCTCCCTCCTTCCTGAGCTTGTTGATGGCCCACTGGTAGCACCAGGCCTGGGTACGGGCTGCGAAAGGCTCTGTCCTGATCAGGTCCATGACCTCCTGCGGCGTATACCATCCCGCCTTGATTTCCTCATAGGTGGAGCTGCTGCGGGCGAATTCACCGGCGGCCCGGCCGGTGATGCAGAGATTTCGTTCATTGGAGAAGCCGATGGCGCCGTAGCTGAAATCGATCACATCCTCCACGCGCGTCAAGGTGAGGCCGGTCTCCTCCTTGAGCTCCCGCCTCGCGCTTTCTTCGGGCGTCTCACCCGGATCGATGAGTCCCGCAGGAAAATTGTAAATGAAGACACCCATGGCCATCCTGAACTCCCGGCACAGGAGGATCCGGCTGTCCGTCTCGTCGGTGGCGATGATGATGACCGAATCCACCTTGGGATTGTTGAGATCCTTCAGGTCCTTCATATCCGGATTGCGGCTGATCATCTCGTAGGTCTTCATTTTCCCGTCCGCAGTCTCGTAGTCCACGTCGTAGCGGGTGATGAAGCGCCCTTCACATACCTTTCGCATACCCAAGTATTTCACGGCTTGCCCCCTCAAACAATTATTCATACAGAGTTATTGTAAAATACCCCACCCGGATAGACAAGTCACAAATGCCACGATTTCATTAAGAATTTGTGACGTTTCCGTTTCATAGAGGAGGCCGGGCACAGCCCTGAATCTCATGCGCATCAGAGGCTGTACCCCGGGGACCTTCAGAACCTGACTTCCTTGAGAACGACCTCGCCCCGCGTACAGGTGACCGTGACTGTGCTGCGCTCCCCTGCCGGAAGGCTTCCCACCGGGAGCTCAGCCAGGGCCTCACCCACCGGAACACTGCCCTGGTAGAGGACATTGCTGCCGTCTGTCACGCAGATCTCATTATCCCCGTCCGCCCGGACGAACAGTCTTACCGGGACAGGAGCTTCCGCCTCCCGGACGGAGTAGCTGGCGCAGTCGCCTTCACTGAGGATCAGAAGAATATGCGGCCAGTCGCAGTACTTCTGAGGTCCGGCCGTTCTGATGAAGCCGTCCATGGGCATGTAGCCGGGCTCGGTGGCCAGGTGCATCCTGTCCTCGCGACGGTAACCGCAGTAGAGGGAATAGGGCCACTTGCCGCTGAAGGGGCGGTCTGTGTCGTAACCCGAGGCCGGCACCACGGAGCCAGGTCTTCTCAGGGCGTGGACAACGCGGTCCATCCGCTCCCGGCAGTTATCCACCTTGATTGCCTCCAGCATGGCGTCGAACACCCGGATCGCCTTCTCATAAGCAGGCTTTGGTCCGCCCTTCTCACAGTAATCCACGATCTGTTCCCAGCCCTCCGGCACACGGAAGGTGAAGGTGGAGGCCGCGTCGGCCGTGTCCACAGCCTTGGCCACCCAGATATTGTAGCTGATATGGTACTCCATGCACATCTCGTAGGTCACGGTCATCCACTGGTTTCCGATGGCCGAATCGCCCACGGAGCTGCCGCCGGTCTCCCCCATCCAGATGGGAACATTGAGCGCGGCGCTGCGCTCCAGCATGGGACCGAAGACACCGATATCCGGCAGGGACTCGTAGAGGTGGGTGTCGATGGCCCAGTTGTTGCAGTAGGGATCATAATTGTGGTCAAAGATCTCCACACGGCCTGCAAAGCGATGTCCCTGAATGAACAGGATATGGTTCCTGTCGACGGAACGGATCTCCTTCACCAGTCTGTCATAGAAGGCCTTGAGGTCCGGGATCAGATAGTCGAACATGGGCAGGGCGATGGGCTCATTGAGGAGGTCAAAGCCCGCAACGATCCACCGGTCCTTCCAACGCCTTGCCATCTCCTTCCAGAGGATGATGGTCCTCTCTGCGCTCTCCTCATCAATGAAGAGGTGGGGCTGGTTGTCCACGCCGTCATCGCAGCTGACCGTGCTCTGACCCGCCGTCGCGGCGTGCAGGTCCATGATCACGTAGAGCCCGTGCTTCTCGCACAGGTCAAGATACCGGTCCAGAAGGGCGAACTGCTCCTCGTTAAAATGAATACCGGGCTCCTCATCCAGGAGGAAACGGGCATTGAGCGGCAGGCGGATCGAATTGAAGCCCTGGCGTTTCATGGCTGCGATATCTCCCTCGGCCAGGTAGTTGTCCACCCACTTGTCCCAGAACGCCTTCTGATATCTTTTTCCTGCCAGCTCCGCCACGAAAATGTCCATGGTCCGGCCCCTGTCAAAGGCCGAGGACCGGGCAAACCGGCCTGCAATGCCGCCGAAACCGGCCCCTCCGAAAAGAAAGCCCTCCGGATTGAGCCAGTTGCCGACGCCCATGCCGCGGAGAATGACTTCATTTCCCGCCTCGTTCACGAAGCGTCTGCCTTCCGTGTGCAGAAAACCGTTTACTGTCTGGAACATGCTGAGTATACCGTCCTTTCCCTGTTAGTTGACTAATGTAAGCATTCTATTCAGTCAGCGGAGAATATGGGCAACAGTTCCCAAAGCCTTCCGCTGCTCTCTACCACGTAATTCTGCCCCGCAATCCTGATAATGGAGACCGTCTCGAAATCAAAAACACACAGCTCCCCGTCTGCGAGTTCATAAGTGATCCTGCAGCGGGTAACGTTGTCCTGTTTTCCGATCTGTCCGACAACGATCATGTCCGTCATGGCATTGTAGACAGACCGCATGAACGCGGTATCCTCCGAGACGATGGTCGCATTCTCATCCAGGGTCTCTGCCTCCCTGCCATCCTCGTCCCGCTCCAGCCTGTAGAGCTCACAGGTCAGATTGACCGGATCCCTGCCCGCGTCCATGTCCCTGACCAGCTGCTGCTGGGCGGAGCGGGTGTCGAAAATAAAGAGGAAACCGTTCACATTGTCCATCTGGCCCGCGGAGACCGTGTCCGCCGACAGGTCCCGGCCGCAGGCGGCCATCATACATATCCATAAGACCAGGAGACCTGCTGCGGCTTTCCGGTGGATCTTCCCTCTTCTGCCTCTTACAATCACTTGTCTTCCCCTCACAGACCACTGCAAACAGAATACATCTTATGAAATATCATACCATAACCGGATAAAAAGAGGTAGGCAGACTTTTCGGATGAAGAGAGGCGATTGGGCACCCGCGGGCAAACTACAGCGCGATGGCAGATGGGCGGCTCATATATGAGCTCCGCGGCGGAGGGACCGGGACATAACATAAGCGGCCATCATCCGTTGATCAGTCGTATGATGGCCGCTTACAGATTGAACTCAATTATCAATGGTCCTTTTTCTCCATTTCTGTTGATTGATTAATTTCGTTCCCTGTATTCAGTTTTCAAAGTGAAGGTCTATGGAATTATATGGATTTATTTTTATTCCGAACTCGTCCTGGGATTTGAAATGTCCATCTTTCTTCAGATGCCTGATTCCGGGTCTTCATCAAACAACCAACCAATTATTTAGGCAACCACCCAACTACTGACCCGCTGAATATTACATCTTGTTGTCGAGAGCTTCCTTCCACAGTGCCTTCTTTACGACTCTGCTTCAAGCTTTCGGCGGGCTGCATGTTCAATATGAATGCCAGCTCAGATGACCTGTTCTCCAAAGTCGCTTTACATGCGGAATATATATCCTGGTGCGAATCTTTCACAGATTGAGGAGAACGGCTTTCACGTTCGGAACTGCTGACACAGCCTTTTCATATTGAGGGAAAACCGGATCGGTTCAACTAATACATCCAAGGGAATGCCCTCCTTGATATGGTGCTTTTTCTTTCATAAGAGTTTCGAATCAGATACTTACGATATATCCTTATTGATTCTTGCATGTCAGGCGGATCGGTCTTCGCTGCCTTGGCGACTTTATAAAAGCTCGGCTACGACTGCTTATGCTTTCCGTACTTCCCTTCTTTTCTTTCAGGTCCTGTCATCAGTCAGTCCATGAAATCGTTTTTCCATGTGGAGCGCGCACCATCCTTCCGTCATGGACGTGCGATGCTTCTTGGAGGTTCCGCTTGAAAGAAGGTTCTCCGATCATTCCTTCCGGCAGGAATATCTTTTCAGCCTTTCATGCCTTCCCTGAAGCTTTCTCTTTGCTTTGGGGCTTTATGTTGGAATAAGCTCTTGTCAATGGGTTGCTGGAGGATAAACTATTATGATTTCTCTTCTCTGTTGATGAATGTATCTTAGCAGATATGGCGATATTTGTCAAGCAATAACGATAAAAAATATCAATTTTTCTTTTATATCTGTTTAATTTAGCTTATTGTCAGATATTTTTTGAAAAGTATCAGTTTTTTAAAAAATTGCTGAAACTTGGGCTTCCGGGCAAGACGCTCCCTCCCACAGGAAAAAGCCGGGTAATCCCGGCTTTTTAAGTTTTCCTCTTTATGAAAGGATATCACTCGCCTCTCTCCTTCAGGTACCCGTAAAGCATGGAGGCAATCTTGAAGGTCATAGCGTCCTCGAAGAGCCGGATATCCAGCCCGGTGGCCTGGTGGATCTTTTCCAGCCTGTAGACCAGTGTGTTGCGGTGCACGAAGAGCTGCCGGGCAGTCTCTGAGATATTGAGATTATTGTCGAAGAAGGTATCGATGGTCGCCTGGGTCTCCTCGTCGAACTGTTCCGGCGGCCGGTCACCGAAGACCTCCGTCAGAAACAGGCGGCAGGCTTCCGGCGGCAGCTCGTAGATGAGCCGGCCGAGCCCAAGGCGGGAGAAGCGCATGACTGTCTCGTTCATATAGAAAATACGGCCAATCTCCAGTGCATACCTTGCCTCCCGGTAGGTGCGCGGGAGTTCCGTCAGCTCCTTCGTAACTCCGCTGAAGGCCACCCTGGCCGGAATCATGGCCTCGGTGTTCAGCATATCCACGATCGTGCGGGCCGTCTTCTCGAAATCCCGCTCCTTCTCCCGGTCAGTTGTCGTGCGGACAAGGACGATATGGGCGCTGCCCACCTGGAGCGCCATGTCATGGGACCTGGTGAGGAAGAGCTGTTTCAGGATGGTCATGGCCATGTCCA